>NZ_JBARZC010000491.1:0-5790 GCF_049649345.1 Henriciella sp.
CGCGGGAGGTGATCGGGGAAGTGCTCGCGGAAGTGAGCTGAACCCTATCTGCCGATCGACCCGACGCAGGCCGGAGTCTCGTGCAGCAAGCGCTGAGATTTATGTCTCCAAGACGTCAGTCTTCGCCGGGATGAGCGGGACGGCTAGCCCTAGCTCTCCGACCCCATCACTTCGAGCGCCATGGCCCTCTCCCGGACCGTGATGCGCTCGTCCTTCTGCAGAGGGATGAGGCCCTTGTCGACGAGATAACCGGTCGGACCCCAGGCGTCCTCCTGGGTGAATTCGGAGATGAACTCCCTGATGCCCGGCACCAGGTTCACATTCTGCTTCTTCACATAGAAGAACATTGAGCGTGAAATTCCGTACTCGCCGCTCGCAATGCGCTCGAACTCCGGTTCGACGCCGCCGACTTTCGAGCCTTTCAGACGGTCGAGATTCTGCTCGAGAAAGGAATAGCCCATGATCCCGATACTGTCGGGGTTCTTCATCAGGGTCTGCACGATAGCGGTGTCGTTTTCCCCGGAGTCGATCCATTTGCCATCATTGCGGATCGTCATCGCCCGCTTTTCAAAAAGCTCTGGGTCAGTTTCCTTCAGGGCGGCGACTTCCGGGATTTCTTCCGCGCCCCCTTCGAGGGCAAGTTCGGCGAAGGCGTCGCGCGTACCGGATGTCGGCGGCGGCCCGGAGACGAGAATCTGCATGTCCGGCAGGTGATCTGCGACATCGCTCCATGTCTCGTGCGGATTCTTGATCCAGCCGCCATTTCCGTCCGGAATTTCCTCAGCCAGGCCGAGCCAGATTTCGGCTTTGGAGAGATCCAGCGACGGCGAGCCCTTGGCATTGGCGAGCACGATGCCGTCATAGCCGATCTTGACCTCGACGAGCTGCGTGATGCCGGCCCTGGCGCACAGGGCAACCTCAGACGGTTTGACCGGCCGGGACGCGCCGGTCATCGAGGCGGTGTCCGGGCCGATCCCCTGGCAGAACGCCTTGAAGCCGCCGCCCGTGCCTGTCGATTCCACAATGGGCGTCGGATATTCGGTGATCGCCCCGAATTGCTCGGCCACGGTGGAGGTGAACGGATAAACCGTCGAGGAGCCGACAATCTTGATCTTCTCGTCAGGCGCCGCAGCGAAGACCGCGACGGCCCCCGAACTTGCATCGATCTCCGACAGATCGACCTCTGGCGCGCAGGCGGTGAGGAAAAGGCTGGTCGCGAAGAGGGCGGATATGGCGCGCATGAGAGGCTCCAGTAACTAGTCCGGCCCCGAATATAGATGTTTTGTGACAGTCAGATGCTCGCCGAGCGGTTTTCTGCATTTTCTTCTGCCATGAGATCATGGGCAGACGGAAATCCGAACGTCCGGCACACACTGAGCAGCCGCCGGTTCTGAGAGAGGCTGCTGGTCAGGAAGACCCGACCGCCGGGCCTGTCATTCGGCGCGCGTCCTTCTGTTTCGCGCGACAGCACGCGCAAGGTCTGGCGCGCGATCGCCGCACCTGAATCGATGAACTGGACGGGCCTCGGGCTGGCCGCCACCAGCTGTTCGCGGACCAGCGGGAAGTGCGTGCAGGCAAGGACGATCGTATCGACGCGATCGCCGCCATCGGCCTCGAAGATGGGCTGCACCGCTGCGCCAAAGCCGGCCGCGTCATGTGCCTCGCCGGCGGCATGCGCTTCTGCCAGGCGGACCAGTTCGATACTGCCGTGCATGATGACGGAGACGCCCTGGGCAAAATCGTCGATCAGGCGAGCCGTATAGTCGCGCCGGATTGTGCCAGGTGTCGCCAGCAGACCGATCACGCCCGTCTTCGTGGAGGCCACGGCAGGCTTGATTGCAGGCACGGTGCCGACCACCGGGATATCGAGCTGCGCGCGAACCTCTTCCAGCGCCAGCGTGCTCGCCGTGTTGCAGGCAATCACGAAGACGTCCGGCTTAGCGCGCTCGACCAGTTGCGCAGCAATCTCGGGCAGGCGCGCCCTGAGGGCTGCATCGGATTTGTCGCCATAGGGAAAAAAGCCGGTATCGGCCGCGTAATCGACAGCCACACGCGGCGCGCGGGCCATGATCTCGCGCGCGACCGTCAGCCCACCCATGCCGGAATCGAACACAAGCACCCGGCCGGCCTCTGGCACGGGCATCAATCGGCTGGAAAGCGTGGTCTCGGTCGGCATGGTCGCTCCTGTCAGCATAGGATGCTTCGCCTCTGGCGTTAATATGGCGTTGCCTGCCACGCATTTGCCGCGAAATCACACCCCTCTCGCGGGCCGGACAGCAAGAGCCAGGCCCATAAAGTGCTGCACCGCACCACGCAAAAGACCCAAATCGCCGGGAATACTTGAAAACGCGCCAGATATTTGCTATGTTGCACCGCAGCATAAGCTCAAAGGAGCGCCACAATGACCACCGCCGAGACAAAACTGAACCCGATTGAACTATGGACCGAGTCTCTCGCCGCCTGGGGAGACTTTAGCCGTAGCGCAGGTGAAGCCTGGATCGAAACCGTTATGTCGATGAACCCGACGGCGGAACATTCCACCTCCGAAGACATGACCCGCGACCTTTTCCGCAAGCTGGCCGATCTCAATCTCCAGCACTGGGAAAGCACCGCAAAAGTGCTTGAAGCCATGCCGGGCTGGATGCGCTGGCCGCAATCTGTACCGGGAAGCGCGCTGACCGACTGGTTCGACCAGATGCGCCGTCCGAACGACCTGGGATCCTTTTCCAACTTCTTCGACTTCGACAAATTCGCCGGGTCCACACCCGCGAACGCGCTGCGCCGGCCTCTCGGTCTAGACGCGCCTGAAGGCGACGCTGACGATCTGACCCGGATCAAGGGCATCGGCCCGAAACTATCCCAGACGCTGAACGATCTTGGCGTCTATCACTTCCGCCAGATCGCTTCGTGGCAAGACGCCGAAGCCAAATGGGTCGACGATTTTCTCGCCTTCAAGGGCCGTGTGGCCCGCGAGCAGTGGATCGAGCAGGCGCAGAAATTCGCCGCCAATGGCGCGCTGCACTAGCAAAGACGACCACATCCAGACAGAAAGCCGGGCCGGACCTTCCGCCCGGCTTTTTTGTGGCTCAGACCGACCCTGGCAGGAAGCCGTCATCGCGTTCCGGCGGTTTCGGCGCCGAGACCGCCTTGCAAATCTGCTGCAGCGCGGATTTGAGGCCCTCCTCAAGCGTCGGGTGATAGAAGGGCCGGTCGAGCATATCGCTGGCCGTCAGCCGGGTCTCGACTGCCCAGGCGATCATATGGGCGATATGTTCTATGCCGGGGCCGACCAGGCGCGCGCCGGTGATCCGGCCATCCGTATCATCGGCGAAGATATCGCACTGGCCTCTGTTTTTCAGCATGGCTTTCGCCCTGCCCTGATCTGAATAGTCTGCCCGACCGCAGACGACCCCGTCGCCGCCCGGCTCTCCCACTGTCGCCATGTTCGGCTCGGTGAACATGATCTGCAGCTTGGACTTCCTCTGCATCGGTTTGACCTGCGGGAAGGTCGCGGCGTTGAGCCCGGCAATCGTGCCCTCGGCAGAGGCCTCATGAAGGACAGGCCGGTCGTGATTGGCATCGCCCACAATGAAGACCGGGGCTTTCCCGCATTGCAGCGTATCGCGGTCGAAGACAGGCGCGCCATGCTCGTCGAGATCAAGACCGGCTGTCTCGAGATCGAGACCGTCCAGGTTTGGCGCGCGGCCAGCGGCGACAAGCAGCCTGTCGAAGACAGCCTCTCCTGTTTCTGCGCCGGTCCAGCGCAAGCGCACCGCGTCTCCTTCGCAGGAGGCTTCGGGTTCGACATTCAGGTGGAGCGGCATTTCCTCGCCAAGGGCCTCTCGCAAGGACGCCTCGACATCACCTGTCGGCAACCCAGCCAGCGTCTCTCCGGTATCGAAGACCTCCACCCCCACGCCCAATCGAGCGAGCGCCTGCGCCATTTCAAGCCCAAGCGGCCCGGCCCCGATGACGCCGACAGAGCCGGGCAAATCCTCAAGATCGAACAGCGTTTCATTCGTCAGGATACGGTCGCTTACCGCCTTGTATGGTTCTGGAATGATGGGACTGGCGCCTGTGGCGATGACGACCGCTTTGGCGTCCACTGTCCGGCCATCGTCAAGGATGAGTTTGGTCGGGCCGGCAAAGCGCGCCCGGGCCCTGACACAGATACCGTCCGGCAGATCGGCCATGGACTCCTTGGTGGCCTCGACAAAGCGGTCACGCTGAGCCCGCAGCCGTCCAAGGACGGCCGGGCCGTCAATATCCGGCTCGGGCAACCTTATCCCAAACGCATCTGCCGTGCGGGCCGTGTGCGCGGCATTGGCAGTAGCAATCAGGAGCTTTGAGGGCATGCAGCCGACCGTCGCGCACGTCGTGCCGGCAAAATATGGGTCGATCAGAAGCGTCTGCGCGCCCGCATCTCTCGCATGTCGCTCGGCGGCGAGGCCTGCGGTGCCCGCGCCAAGAATTGCTACATCGGTCCTGAGATCTGCCACGCCTTGCTCCTGTGCCGTTTCCAAGAGCCAAGCGATTCTAGACCGCGTCTGGTTCCGGCACCGCGCCGGGACCTAGCTCAGAATATCGTATAAATCCGTCCGCCTGTCGCGGAAGAAGCCCCATGCGGCGCGGTGACGGTCGAGGAAATCGAGGTCGAATTCGGCGGTAATGACGCCTTCCTCATTCCGGCCAAGCTCCGAGACGATTTCGCCGGCATGGTCTGCGATGAAGCTCGTGCCATAGAAGATCTGGCCGTTCTCATCGCCGGTCCGGTTGGCCGCGACGACCGGGATGACGTTCGAGACCGCATGACCCTGCATCGCCCGGCGCCAGCGCGCGGCCGTGTCGAGGTCTGCGTCATGCGGCTCGGAGCCGATCGCCGTCGGGTAGAACAGGACATCGGCGCCCATCAGCGCCATGGCGCGAGCTGTTTCGGGGAACCACTGGTCCCAGCAGATGCCAACGCCAATCCTCCCCTTCATCGTATCCCAGACGCGGAAGCCTGTATTGCCCGGACGGAAATAGAACTTCTCCATATAGCCGGGGCCATCGGGAATATGGGATTTGCGATAAACGCCAAGCGCATTGCCGTCTGCATCGATAATGACGATGGAATTATAGTATTCCGGCCCGTCCTTCTCATAGATCGAGACGGGGATGACGACGCCGAGCTCCTTGGCAAGTTCTTCAAGCTGGATGACAGCCGGATGCTCCTCCCACGGATAGGCGTTAGCGAAGAATTTTTCGTCCTGCACCTTGCAGAAATAGTGGTCGCAGAAGAGCTCCGACGGCAGGATGATCTCGGCGCCCTCAGCAGCGGCCTCTCGAATGAGGCCTTTCACCTTGTCGATATTGGCCTGCATGTCCTGGCTGAACGAAGCCTGGATCGCAGCGACCTTCAGTGTGCGGCTCATGTGGACAATCCTTCATCGATTTGCGGGACCTGCTGGGTCATGCAGTGAAAACTGCCCCCGCCTGTCAGAATATGGTTGGCGGGCAACGCGATAATCTCATGGTCCGGCATCAGCGCCTGCAGCTCCGCCTTGGCGAGCTTTGAATGGGTGTCTTCATAGATCGGCAGGATGATGCGGCCATTGGAGATCAGGAAATTCATGTGGCTCGCCGGGACGGGCGCGCCATCTTCATCCTCGATCCGGCCCGGAGAGGGAATGGTGGAGACCTTAAGGCCGGCCGTGCGAAGCTCATCCTCGATCGCGCGCAGAATGTCCGCATTCGGATCATCATCGCCCGACGGTGTCTGGCAGACGACATGGCCCGGCCCGATAAAGC
>NZ_JBARZC010000492.1:0-4149 GCF_049649345.1 Henriciella sp.
CCGAGATGGCGGCGGCCTGTTTCTGGATCGGGTCTTTGTCGATGACACCTTCTTCGCGCAGGTATTTGATCGCAAGCGCCATAGCGACGAAACCGCCCGTGATGGAGGCGGTCCGTGTGCCGCCATCGGCCTGGATGACGTCGCAGTCGATGGTGAGCTGGTTCTCGCCGAGGGCCGTGAGGTCGACCACAGAGCGCAGGGATCGGCCGATGAGGCGCTGGATTTCCTGTGTGCGGCCGGACTGCTTGCCGGCAGTGGCCTCGCGGCGGCCGCGCGTGTGCGTAGCGCGGGGCAGCATGCCGTACTCGCCGGTGACCCAGCCCTTGCCCTGTCCACGCAGCCATGGCGGGACATTGTCCTGCCAGCTTGCCGTGCAGAGCACATGGGTGTGGCCGAACTTGGCAAGGCAGGAGCCTTCGGCATAGCGGGTCACATTGGTCTCAAGCACGATGTCGCGCAGCTGGTCAGCGGCACGCCCGGATGGGCGGATCAGGTCTGTCATGGTGGCTCCTCTACAGGTTTGACCGCCCTATAGACCAGTTTCGCCCTTCGCGTCGATGACCCGGCCTGCGGTAATCATGTCTGCATTCGCCGCCTGAATGTCGCGCGTGATCGGATATTTCCAGATCAGCAAGGCCGCGAGCGCGTAGGCTGTGACCGGCACGAAGACAAAGACAAGCATCAGGCCGAGCACGGTACCTTCGGAATTCTCACCTGCGGGATCGAAGCCGACGAGTGCGCCGAGAAGGATGTAGGGGATGCCGATGGCGAAGCTCGCGCCCGTCTTGTAGGCGCCCGACATAAGCGAATAGAAGAGCCCGGCGCGGTTCTGGCCATCCTTCGCAGCCTCGGCTTCGACGAGATCCGCCATCATCGAGCGCAGGAGGACGAAGGGCGCACCATAGCCGACGCCTGAGACCAGCGTGACGATGATCAGGCCGGTCATCCCCACATTCATCAGCGAGAACGGAAGGAAGAAGGTGTAGGTGACAGCCGACCACAGGCAGACAGTGCGCAGGGCGATGTGCTTTTCGGTCCGTTTGGAAATCCACACCCATAGCGGAATGGCGGCAAAGCCGGCGATGAAGTGAACCATCAGAACAAGCGGGGCGAGCTCAATCACGCCATAGCCCCACTGCGCGGCAAAAAGGAACGTGCCAGCGGTGCCGGCAATTGCGATGCCGATGAAAACCTCAGTGGCGAGAATGCGCCAGAGCGTCTGTTGGCGGATGGCGGCGAGGACGGCTTTCGGGCTGAAGTCGACCTTTGGCGTCCCGGCGTCTGGAAGTGGATCGGGGAGCAGGAAAAGATTTGCGGCGATCACGATGGGCAGCGCAACAACCAGAATCCATCCCATGATCGATATCTGGTGTGCGCGGTCAACGCCGCCCGTCTGTGCCAATAGGGATGGCAGGGCGAGCAGGACCAGCATGGTCGAAATGGAGAAAATCTCCCGCCACATGAAGAGGCGGGAGCGTTCATCATAGGACCGCGCGATCGTCGGCGCCCAGGCCTGGTGGGGCGTGATCAGCATGGTCGTGCCGATATAGAAGGCCATGAGAATGGCGGCGAGCCAGTAAGGCGACACCGGTGGACCAATCGGATTGTACAGAAAGTAGACCGCCGGGATGAGCAGCGGCACGGACCAGGCAATCCAGTGCTTGATGCGGCCGCGGCGCGAGGGCTTGGTGTCGACCAGCCAGCCCATGACAGGGTCCGTGAACAGGTCCCAGAACCGCAGGATCATGAAGACGAGCCCGACTACCGTCGTGCCGAGGCCCATCTGCTCGGCATAGAACGGGGCGATAAAGACGGCCATTGGCAGACCGACCGCGCCGAAAGGTATTCCTACGGAGCCGTACGCTACGACTTGCCGAAGCGGCAGTTTTGCTGACACAGTGGACATGACGAGACACAAGCTGATTTGTGGCCATCATCCAAGCAAAAACGCCCGATTGAAACTGCAGATTGCAATTCTTACACTTTCGCCGTGATGAGTGATAATCAACCTAAACCAGGACTGCTTCAGAGCCTTGATGAGCGCTCGCGTGCGATCTTCCGCGAGATCGTCGAAACGTATCTGCAGACCGGCGAACCGGTTGGCTCCCGCACGCTCTCAAAAGGCACGATAGGGCTGTCTCCGGCATCGATCCGGAACGTCATGGCAGACCTGACAGACCTCGGCCTGCTCGACAGCCCGCACACGTCTGCAGGCCGGATGCCGACGCATATCGGGCTGAGGCTGTTTGTCGACGGTTTCCTCGAGGTCGGTGAACCGTCTGAAGCTGACCGTTCAGAAATCGAGGACCGGCTGCGCTCGACAGGCCGCGACATGCAGGGCGTTCTGAAAGAAGCCTCGACCATATTATCGGGTCTTGCGGGCGGGGCGGGGCTTGTCTCCTCGCCGACCCGTGAGCGGCCGGTGCGCCATGTCGAATTTGTCCCGCTGGCGACGGGCGAGGCGCTCTGCATCCTTGTTGATGAGGCGGGCGACGTCGAAAACCGGCTTGTGAAAATTCCTGCCGGACTGCCGGCGACGACACTCATGGAGGCTGGCAATTATCTCGCTTCGCGCATGAAAGGCCGCACATTGCGCGAAGCTGCGCTTGCCGTGCGCGACGAGATCAAGGAGCGCCGCGCCCAGCTTGATCAGGCCGCGACCAATCTCGTCGAGCAGGGGCTGGCCGAATGGGGCGGGGCAGTGCCCGGCGAGGAGCGCGCGCTGATCGTGCATGGCCGCGCCAATCTGCTTGCTGATAACCAGGCCGTTCAGGACATGGAGCAGGTGCGCCAGCTGTTCGATATCCTGGAGCGCCAGCAAAGCCTGCTGGACGTTCTCGATTCCACCCGGGAAGCAGAAGGGGTCAGACTTTTTATCGGCTCTGAGAACAGGCTTTTTCCGTTATCGGGTTCAAGCCTGATTGTTGCTCCCTATATGAACGCCTCAAGACAGGTTATTGGCGCGCTTGGCGTGATTGGCCCGACCCGTCTCAATTATGCGCGTGTGATCCCGATGGTGGACTACACCGCACGCATGGTCGGGCAGATCCTCGGCGAGCGGCAGAAATCGTGAAGAGAGTAGACGAGGAAGATGAGCGAAGATCAGAAAAGACCGCCTGAAGCAGTCGACACCGAAACGCTGGATGCAGGCTCTGAGGAATCAGAGGCGCTGGAAGAGGCGGCGGTTGCAGACAATCGCGAGCCGGATGCCGAAACCCGGATTGCAGAGCTGGAGGGCGAAGTGCTCGGCCTGAAAGATCAGGTTTTACGCGCGCATGCCGAGATGGAGAACGTCCGCAAGCGCGCTGCCAAGGAAGCTGCGGACGCTCGCATCTATGCGGTGGAGAAGTTTGCGGCCGATCTGCTGAGTGTCTCCGACAATCTCGCCCGCGCGCTCGCAGCCCTGCCCGATGAGGAGCGCGACGTGCTGACCGAGGCCGGCCAGAACCTGCTCGGCGGGATCGAGATGACGCAGAAAGAGCTGCACACCGTGCTCGCGCGTCATGGCGTAACCGCTGTCGATGCCGAACCCGGCGCAACCTTCGACCCGAACCACCACCAGGCCGTCAGCCAGATACCGTCAGATCATCCGGCAGGCTCGATCGCCGAAAATTTCCAGTCCGGCTGGAAGATCGGTGAGCGGACACTGCGCGCGGCCATGGTGGCTGTGAGCGCGGGCAAGATGAACTAGTCCGCGCTATCGACTTTCCATACCGTGACCGTGCCGGGCATCCAGTTCGGCACGATGACTGTCTCGTTGAGGATGGTCAGGTCGTTCTGGAATGTCGACTGTGAGCGTGTATCGAGGGCCTGAGAAACTTCGCCGCCTTCGCTGACATGGAAAATCTGTCCCGGCCAGCTTGAGACGAGATAGCCGCCCTCGATAACGCCGATACCGTCGGCATTCACCATGCCAGACGCGATCTCCTGGAGCTCCATCGCTTCGGTCACGCTGTAGAGTGAGCCTGAAGACATGGTGGCGATGAGAAGCCTGTCGCCGTCGCCTGTGAGCCCGTTGACGCCCGCCAGGCGTTCATCCTCCAGCCAGACGTCCACCTCATCGCCGGTGAGCCGGTAAATTCGCCCGGCGCCGCTGTCCGAGACGAGGACGGTGGCATTCCAGGCGACCATATCGTTGAGGAAATCGGC
>NZ_JBARZC010000493.1:0-1772 GCF_049649345.1 Henriciella sp.
GCATTGGACCGAACAACGACCACGCTTGAACCGCGTGACCGCTCGCTCCGCTCGAGCACGTCGAATGCGACCTCGGACTCGATCTGGACGATCTCCTCGCCATCCGGCTCTAACGAAAAGCCGTTGAAGACGTCGGCCGCGATCGCCTTCCGAATCCCGGTGGCGCGCTTGAGGATCGTGCTGCCCTCGCGCTGCCGCATCACCGTGCCGAGTTCGACGGTGGAAACTGTCAGCCCGAACCCGGCTTCTAGAGCATTTTCGCATCAATCCGGTTCGTATCCTGAGTTTGCGAAGTAGTTTGCGCATTCGTCTGGCGTGAATGCGTCGAGAGCGACTGCGATGGCGTTCTGCAGAGCGTCCACAGTTCGCGCCGCGGCCTTGCGGAGCAGTGCCTTCAGCTTGGCGAACGCCTGCTCGATCGGGTTGAAGTCCGGCGAATAGGGCGGCAGGAACAGCACCGACGCGCCGGTCGCCTCGATGGCGGCGCGGGCGCCGGCGACCTTGTGCGCAGGCAGGTTGTCCATGATCACGATGTCGCCCGGGGCCAGAGCCGGCGCCAGCAACGTCTGCGCATAGGCGGTAAACGCTTCGCCGTTCATGGCGCCGTCGATCACCATCGGCGCGGTCATGCCATCGAGCCGCAGACCCGCTACCAGTGTGGTGGTCTTCCAGTGACCGTGAGGGACGCTGGCGCGGCAGCGCTCACCGCGAGGGCTGCGCCCGCGCAGACGGGCCATCTTGGTCGTGGCTCCGGTCTCATCCAGAAAGACCAGCCGCGCCGGGTCCAGATCGGGCTGAAGCTCGAACCACGCCTCCCGCCGGGCGGCTACGTCGGCGCGCTCCTGCTCGCTGGCGTGCGCTGTCTTTTTTTGTAACTTACGTCACGGCGGCGGAAGAACTGGTGGATCGTGGAGACCGCGAAAGTCTCGCCCCGATCCTCGATCAGCCGCGCGCGCAGCTCCGCAAGCGTGATGTCGGGCGTTTCCTCGACAGCCGCCATCAGGAAGTCATGCTGCGCCTCGATCCGCCCTGATCGCTGGTCGCCACCTTGCGGCCTGGCCGTCGAGCGACCCTCTTTGAGGTGGGCGCCGACCCATCGGATCGCGCTCGAGACGCTGACGCCGTAACGCGCCGCAGCGGCGCGGCGGGACATGCCGCATTCGACTGCCACGATCACTCTCGTTCGCAGATCTTCGGAAAGGTATCGACCCATTCATGCTGGCCTCCATCTCCAGCATTCATGGTGAATCACAACCCGGCCCGATTGGGAATCCTCAATGATTCAGGAAGGTCCGAAAACGCTCTAGTGGGACAGCCAAGGGGCGTGCCTCTTCTCCAAACGGCTCGAACGGGGCGCTTCGTCTGGCCACCGCCCGCCGACGGCAAGGTCGCCGTGAGCCCGGCGCAGCTCGCGATGCTGCTCAAAGGGATCGACTGGCGGGCGCCCCGGCGCACCTGGCAGCCTGCTGAGAGTCTTCTCTGATTGGGATTGAAGAGGTCAAGCTGCTCCTTGCCTCTTTCTCGGTCTTTCTGATCTCGCTCCCGCGGGTCACGCGCTTCTCTTCGCGGTCGGCGCGGGGCCGCCGCATGATGGGGTCAGGAGAGCGAGGCGTCTCAATCTGTTTCACGACCTCGCGGCTGGCGCCGCGGGCTCGAGACTCTCGACGAGATCGCCTCGCCCATCGTCCCCACGGGAACGATCCGGTTCACGCCGTCAGGCGCGATGGCGGTAAGTCTTCCTCCCTCTTGGCCTCATGCGGCGGCGAGAGCAG
>NZ_JBARZC010000494.1:0-17119 GCF_049649345.1 Henriciella sp.
GGCGAGATTGTCGCGCGCCTGGCGGGCATCGTTTCCCGCGGCCCAAGTGTTGAGGCGCGGCGCGATCTCGGCATCGATCAGGGCAGGGCGGCCAGCGCGGTGGTCTTCCCAGGGAAAATGGCTGTACCAGCCGCGCCATTTGGCCTCGAGGCGTTCGGGCAGGCGCTGCTGGTCTGGCGTGAGGCCGAGATACCCGACAGAGACGACGCGCGTATTTTCCGGCGCATCGGCGAGCGTCGCTTCGGGCGTTTCGCGGTCGCGGTCACCGAAAGTGTAGAGCTGTTCGACATAGCCAAGATCGAAGCCGGTCTGTTCGCGCACCCAGCCACGCAGAGCCAGTTCGAACGTGCGGTGTGTGGCCGGGTCGAATGTGCCGAAGGGCAGGGCCGCAAGATCGCCCTGGCGGCGCGTGACGAGGACGCAAGGCGTATCGCCGTCTGCGGCAACGATCACGACCGAAAGGCCGATGATCACCGACGCGGCGCTCATTTGCGGTTTTCCTTTTCCTTCAGAAGCGCTTCGTGACGGGCAACGAAACTGTGCTGGGCGATCGTTGGCGCTTCCGGCTTCAGCTCAAGCCGGATTGACCGCGGCGGCGAGCCAAAGAAGCGGTCTGCTTCTGTCGCGCCGAAGCCGGCCAGCTGGGTCGCTTCATACCAGGCGCAGATATGGTCGGCGCGCTTGATCAGTCGTTTCAGGCTTGGCGGCAGGCGGGCGGGCAGGCCAAAGCGGATGTGAATGGCTTCTGTCAGCCGGTTCTCGATATCCTTGTAGCCATCGCCGAGCACGGCCTTGAAGGGCGAGATCATGTCGCCGATGACATATTCGGCGGCGTCATGATGCAGCGCCATCAGGCGCTCGCCGGGGCGAAGGCCTGGTTCGAGGACGGCGCAGACGGATTCGACGACGACACTGTGCTGCGCGACCGAAAAGGCATGGTCGCCGATGGTCTGCCCATTCCAGCGCGCGACGCGGGCAAGACCATGCGCGATGTCATCGACTTCGATATCCACGGGAGAGGGATCAAGCAGGTCGAGACGGCGTCCGGACAGCATTCTCTGCCAGACACGGGCGGGAGCTTTTCGGGGCGATGGTTGGGGGCGTGCGCTCATGGTGCCCCTGTTTAATCAATTGGCAAGCCGGGTAAAGAAAAGGCCTCATTCTGCTTACACTTTGCTCTGCAGAAGCCGCGATCTGATCAGGGTTGGTTAAGGCCTTCAGGGCCATAGTCGCCATAACGAAAATATATATAAGCCCGAGGCGTGATGAAGATGGTGGAATTGGTGATGACTGCTGCAAGCACTACAGCTACAGCATGGTGGGTTCTGGCTGGTGCGGCCTTGATCATTGCGGTCGAGGCCGCCCGTTCCAGCCAGCATGTGCTGTGGGGCGATATCGGCGAAGACGACTTCGAAGACTAGGGCCGCGCCCTCTCTATTCTATGGTCAGTAGCAACGCCCCTCTGCTTAAGTGAGAGGGGCGTTTTACTGTCTAGTATGAGCCGTCCTCAGCGGCGCTGGATGCGTTTACGCGATCGGCCAGCGTGCCGATTTCATGGGTCGTATAAGTCTCGATGACGTCGGACGCCTCGGCGATGGCCTCATCTGCGGTCGTCGTGCCGTCTTCGACCTCGCCGGCAAGCTCCAGCAGGGGTTGGTAGAGAGCTTCAGGTTCGCCCTGAACGGTGAGGCCGAACGGTGTACCGGAGGCTTCGAGCGTTTCCCAGGCGCCGCGAACACTTGCCCAGTAAGCGCTGCTTGCGGTCCAGTATTCATCGCCGACGGCGACCGGGAAATCGTCAAAGTGGCGATACGTGTTCACGCCGATCTCGCGGACCAGAACATTCGGATCCTCATCAAGGACGAGTTTCGAATTGGTCTGTTCATGCACCCAGCCAAACGGCGTGATCGTGTGACGGTTGACCGCGAGAACCGTGTCGTAATCCTCGCGCGTAGTCATGTCGCGGCGGGGCAAGGGACGCCACTCTGCCGGGGGGGTCCATTGTGAGACGTGATTGTCGTGCGTCCAGGCGGCGACGGCGCCATAGCGGGGGGAATCATCAACCTGGTAGACTTCCTGGGCCCACTGACCTTCGCTTTCGCCGGCTGGAACGGGGCGCATTTCCCAGGCATTCCCGCCAATGAAGCTCAGCACCTCTGCTGGTTCATAGGTCCAGTCTTGACGCCAGTGCTTGATCGGAAACTCTTCGCCTTCCTTTCCGACGACGAGAATGTGCTGAAGGCTGATGAATGTGCCAGTGTCCTCGATAACCCGGACAATCTCGTAGCCGCCTGAGAGCTTCGGCTCCTTCAACTCGTACCCGTCTGTCAGAGCCACTGTCTCGCGGAAATCGAAGGTCACGTCGTAATCCCCTGCCATGGCGAGAATCGCGCCGCGATCCTGCTCGAAGGATGGGTCGGCGATCGCATCCTGCGCGGTGACGACGGGCCCTGACAGGGCGCAGGTGAGCGCCGCAATGGCGGCGGGGCGGACAAATTTCAACATGGTTTTCCCTTTGGCGGTTGGTTCTGAAGTGTCTGAAACGTATTAAGAATGAGAATCATTTGCAATACGGAATTCGGCATGCAATGAGAATGCGAATTATTTGCATATCAGGATTTGAAGGACCTTACAACGAAATGACGACAAGCTTGAAGACAGGCGTCCGCACGCTGGCCCGTGCAGCATTCACAACCGTGAGCGCGATCGCCCTGAATGCAGGCGCCCTGGCGCAGGACGCGCCTGATACAGAGCCGCAGGATGAGGGCGAGCAGCGCCAGGAGCTCGTGACGATCTATGGCACGACCAATCCGATCGCCGTTTTCGACTATCCAGGCCAGGTCAGCGTTCTGACCCGGGAGGATATTGACCTGCGCACGCCCTCATCTGTGTCCGACCTTCTGAAAGACGTGCCAGGCATGGCGTTTTCAGGCGGTCCGCGACGGACAGGTGAGGTGCCCAGCATTCGCGGCTTTAGTGGGCAGAACGTACTGATCCTTCTCGATGGCGCCCGCCAGTCCTTCACCTCGGCCCATGATGGACGGTTCTTTGCAGATCCGGCGCTGCTCGGCGCGGCAGAAGTGGTGCGCGGACCAGCGTCTGCGCTTTACGGCTCCGGCGCGGTTGGCGGCGTCCTTGCGCTGGAAAGCGCAGACGCGGAAGACTTGCTGGAAGACGGACAGGTCTGGGGCGCGCGTGTGCGGGCGGGCTACCAGTCCGTCAATGAGGAAACGCTCGCAAGTTTCACGGCCTTCACGAATACAGGCAAGTTTGACGGCCTCGCCTCGATCGGGCTGCGCCAGTCAGGCGACATCGACCTTGGTGACGGCTCGTCGCTGCCGTCCGATGACGACATCACGACAGGTCTCGTTAAGGGGCGGTACGCGCTCAGCGATGCGCTCAGTCTGGAAGCCTCCTGGCAGCGCTTCGACAATTCCGCCTTCGAGCCGAACAATGGGCAGGGCACGCTTGGCACAGGCGATGGCGTGCTGGATCGCAATGTCGAGAAGGACATCACGTCTGATACCTATCGGCTTGGCCTCGGTTTCGACCCGGCGAGCGACTGGGTGGACAGCAATCTCACCGTCTATCAGACCGTGACCAGCGTGGACGAGTTCGATGCGACGGTGCCGCGCAACATTTCCCGCGAGATCGAGACGACAGGCGTCAGCGCGCGTAATGCGTCGCGCTTTGATCTTGGCCCGGTCGAGACGGTGTTCACGATTGGCGGCGACTGGTACCGCGACGAGCAGACAGGATTTGACAGTGAGACGACAGACGCAAGCCGCAGCGGCGTGCCTGATGCGGAGTCCGAATTTGTCGGCATTTTCGCGCAGGTCGAAGCCGTGACTGAAAGGCCTCTGGGGTTACCGGGCGAGCTGATCGTCATTCCCGGCATTCGCTATGATGAATTCAGCTCAAGCTCCGACGCGGCGGCAGGCGAGAACGAAGACAGTGCCGTGTCGCCAAGACTGGCGGCGAGCTATGGGCCAGTCGAGTGGCTGCGCGTCTTTGCAAGCTATGCAGAAGGCTTCCGTGCGCCCTCCGTGAACGAGCTTTACCTCGACGGCACCCATTTCGAGGTGCCGCATCCCATCCTGTTCGATCCGGGCGCAGGCTCCTTCGTCTTCGTCACCAATGAGTTCGTGCCCAATGCCGATCTCAAGCCTGAGAAGACCGAGACCGTCGAAGTCGGCGCCGGGCTCGATTTCAAGGATGTGGTCTCGAGCGGTGACAGGGTGCAGGCCAAGGTCTCCTATTATGAGAGCGATGTCGAAGACCTGATCAATCTGTCTGTCGATTTCAGCTACAGCCCGACCTGTTTCGCCCCGCCTTTCTTCCCATGCTCTGCTGGCACGACCAATTCGGCCAATGTCGCGAGCGCGGAGATCGAGGGCGTCGAGGCGGAGCTGCGCTATGACAGCGACCGATCCTACATCCGCGCGAGCTATGCCTCGATCGAGGGACGCGACCTGTCGACCGGATCGGATCTCGGCACGCTGACGCCTGACCGGGTCACGGTCGATATGGGGCTCAAGGCCTATGAATGGGATGCGATCATCGGCCTCCGCATACAGCATGCGAGCGATTTTGCCCGCTATGAGAGCGATGACGCTGGCGGGCAGGCGCTGGCCGAGACGCGCGACTCATATGCCGTTGCCGATCTCTATGCGAGCTGGTCGCCGGACATGCTGCCGGGTGTACGCTTTGACGTTGGCGTCGATAACATCTTCGACGAGAGCTATGAGCGCGTCTTCGAGGGCGTCTATGAGCCGGCGCGCAATTACAAGATCGCGGCGAGCTGGCAGTTTGGTGGTTAGGTCTTGCGGTCAGACATTTATCGGCTGGCGGTTGAACTTGCCAGCCTGATAATCCCTGATCGCCTGATTGATCTCCTCTGCCGTGTTCATCACGAAGGGGCCATGCGCGACGGTCGGTTCATTGATGACGTCGCCATGGCCGTAGAGGAGGACGCTGTCTGTCTCGGCTTTGACGGCGATCTCGTCGCCATCATGGGCGAACTCGACAAGGTCGAAGCCTTTGGCTGTCTCGCCTGAGGCGGTGACCTCGCCGCGCACGACATAGAAGAAGACGCTGCGGTCGCGCGGGGCCGGAAGGGCGACTTCGGCGCCGGCGGGCAGGGTCACCGTCGACATGAAGATGCCTGTGAGCGAGTCGAAGGGGCCTGTGGTGCCCTCATGCTCGCCTGAGACGAGGTGCATCATCGCGCCACTGTCGCCGAGCGGAAGGGCGGGGATGTCGCTCGCCTGCAGGCCGGTATAGCGCGGCTCTGTCATCTTGAGGCGTGCGGGCAGGTTCACCCAGAGCTGCAGGATTTCCATCGGCCCGCCATCGCGCTTGAACTCGTCAGGCGATAGCTCGGCATGGATGAGGCCTGAGCCGGCCGTCATCCACTGGACGCCGCCCGCATGAATGATGCTCTCATGGCCGCCCGTATCCTTGTGGGCGAGACTGCCGTCGAGGATGAAGGTGACGGTCTCGAAGCCGCGATGCGGGTGCGGGCCGAAGGGCAGACCATTATTGCCGGGCCTGTAGGTCTGGGGGCCGTGATGGTTGAGGAAGAGAAACGGGTCGACCTGCTGCAGGCCTGGGCCCGGCACCGGGCGGCGGGTGACCAAGTCTGCGATATCGTCGCGATAGGCGGCGTGGCGGGCTTTGAAATGTCTTTGCGTCATGCCCGCCTAGATAGTGTCTCAGCCAGCTTTTTCCACAAAGACAGTGCCAGCCGAATAGCCTGCCCCGAAAGAGCAGATGAGGCCTTTCTCGCCAGGCCTGAAGTCGGATGAATGCTTATGGAAGGCGATGATCGAGCCGGCCGATGAGGTGTTGGCGTATTCGTCCAGCACGGTCGGGCTTTCATCGTCCGAGGCTTCATGGCCGAGCACCTTGGCCGCGATCAGTCGGTTCATGTTTGCATTCGCCTGATGCAGCCAGAGACGGCGCAGTTCGCCAGCGTTGAGATCGAGGCGGTTGAGCTCTGAGACGATCATCTCCGACACCATTGGCACGACTTCCTTGAACACCTTGCGGCCCTCCTGGACGAAGAGCTTGTCTGGCGTCCCTACGCCCTCGGGATCGGCGCGGTTCAGGAAACCGAAATTGTTGCGGATATTGTTCGAGAATTTCGTCTTCAGATGCGTGCCCAGAATCTTCCAGTGTTCTTTGGGCGCGATGTCTTCGGCCTCGACGAGCACAGCCGTGGCGACATCGCCGAAGATGAAATGGCTGTCGCGGTCGGTCCAGTTGAGGTGGCCGGAGGTGATCTCCGGGTTCACCATGAGGACAGATTTCGCGTGGCCCGCACGGACGAAATCAGCGGCCGTCTGGATGCCGAACGTGGCAGATGAGCAGGCGACATTCATGTCAAAGGAGAAGCCCTCAATGCCGAGCGCTTCCTGCACTTCGATGGCCATGGCTGGATAGGCGCGCTGCATGTTGGAGGCAGCGCAGATGACAGCATCGACGTCCTTCGGATCGCGGCCCGCGGCGTCGAGCGCCTGTTTGGCGGCTTTGACAGCGATTTCGGCAAGGATGGAGAGGTCTTCGTTCGGCCGCTCCGGGATGATCGGGCGCATAATCGCCGGATCGACGACGCCTGACTTGTCGACCACATAGCGTGACTTGATGCCGGAGGCTTTCTCGATGAATTCGGTTGAGGAATGGGTCTTCGCGGTCAGCGTGCCGGCGGCGATGTCGCCCTCATGCTCGGCGTTCCAGCGGTCCGCCCAGGCATTGTAGCTCTCGACCAGTTCTTCGTTTGTAACGGAATGCGGCGGCGTCCATAGCCCAGTCGCGGAAATTACGGGTGTCATGCAATAGGTGTCCTTTATCGGCCACCACAGGCGGCGATTCGGTCAATGTTTGCAGGCGTTCTAGCCAGTTCGCCGAGAAGCGTCGAGCCTTGCACGTCAATTGAGCCAGAAGGCGAACAGCATGTCGTTTGTCCCGCTCATGCGTGAGAATTGGCGCCAGGCCTCGCCTCTCGCGAGCGGGCCTGTCTCCAGATAGGGCGCAAGGCCTGCGCCGTGAATGAGCAGGATGATGTCGAGGTCGCCCGGCTCTTCCAGGAATTTCGCGATATTCAGCCCGACGCCCTCTTCGGCATCAAAACCATTATCGAACCGCCATGTGGGCAGGAGCGTGCGCCCTTCCAGGATGTCCTCGACTTCCGTGAGCACGGTCTGCCACTGCTCTGCCATTTCAGCGCTGACCGGCACGCCGAAGGCCGACACCTGGTCTGGATTGGGCACCCATTCGTGGTCGTCATCAGTTTCCGCCATGACGGCGGTCCAGAAGTTCTGGTTCTCGGCGATCATGGCGCGGAAATGATCGTGCGCCGCGCGGGTGCGCTCGGCGTCCGGCACACCGCGAAGCGCAAGGATGGTTGCGACGAGGGCGTCAAGTTGCTCGTCCTCGATAAAGAGCCGCGACGGCGACCCGGCAGCTTGCATCATCTTGCGGCCTTCATAGACCGTCTCGATGGCGGGGGTCGGGTCGACGGACAGGATGAGCTCGGCTGTGCCCGACAGTGCGTGGACATATGCTTTCAGCCAGTAGGCGTCGGCTGTGTCGAAGCGCACGATCATGTCGGAAGCGGTTTCGCCGTCCGGCTCGTCATCGGCGAAATCATCGAGATAAGCGCGGCCATGTTCGAAGTCTTCGCGGGTGCCATTATCGTTAATGTCAAACCAGAGGGAAGAGAGGTCTATTTCGACGGCGAACTCTTCTCCTGCGACGCTCCCAAGCGTGGCTTCGGCACGTGACAGATGCGAGAGGGCGCCCGTCATCGCGTTTTCAAGGAAGGCCGGATCGAACGCGGCATGTTCGTGGACGGGCACGTCGATGCCCATGCCCGGAAAGATGGGGAGCGGCTCGGTCGTGTTGCGATAGGCGACCTGCATCACCGCTTCAATGGCCTGAAGCGATTGCAAGGCGCCGCGAACGAACTCGGTTTCGGGCGACTGTGGTCCAGCAGAAATTGCGGCTTCAGCGGCGGCGAGGCCGTTGGTCTCAAGCTCGGTCCGCCAGGACGTGGATGGGGCCTGCGCGTTACAACTGGCGAGGGCAAAGCCCGCGGCGATGGCGGTGGTCGGGATCAGTTTCATGGCAAGCCTCATAAATAAGTGAGCGTTTACTAACATAAGAGTTCAGCCGTGGCAACGCCCGAAACTGGAGCCTGCTTTAATAGCATGATGCCCAGCTCCGCTCGGCGATCAGGGTATGTGTGAGATGGGGCGCAGGACCGCGCCGGCCGCAGCTGACTATTTTTCGGCGTCCTGCGCCTCTTCGCGCTTCTTCTCGGCGCGCCAGTCATCTTCGGCCTGTTCGGCCGCTTCATAGCAATCGAGCCGGGTGCGTGGATCAACGATCTCGTCGCACGCGCCTGAATTGTCGACATAAGGCCGTTCCCAGGTTTCGCAGGCGCCAAGAGCGAGCAGTCCCGGCAGGAGGAAGAGGGCGGTTTTCTTCATGAATGCATCTCCTGGATTTCTTTATGCCTTGGGCAGCGTAGCTCGTGATCATTGACCATACCAACAGCCTGCATGAAGGCATAGACGATAACCGGCCCGCAGAATTTGAAGCCGCGCTTCTTGAGCGCCTTGGCTATCTCTTCCGACAGCGGCGTTTTCGCCTGAACCTCTGTGATATCTTCGAGCTTGTTGACGATGGGCGTGCCGCCCGTGAAGCCCCACATCCAGTCCGAGAAATTTTCTCCGCCCTCATGAATGTCGAGATAGGCCTGCGCATTGCCGATGGTGGCGCGGATTTTCGTCGGGCTCCTGATGATGCCGGGGTTCTGAAGCGCCGTTTCGATGCGCGCCTGATCCCAGCGGGCAACGCTCTCGGGGTCGAAACCGTCGAATTCCTCGCGGATGGCCTCCCGCTTTCGAAGGATGGTGACCCAGGAGAGGCCGGCCTGCATGCCGTCCAGCTGCAGCTTCTCCCAGAGCGCGCGGGAGTCGTATTCCGGCACGCCCCACTCTTCATCGTGATAGGCGCGGTAGAGCGCGTCGTCTGCCGGGGCCCAGCGGCACGGCAAGGATTCGTCAGGTGAGAGGTTCATCCCCATCACCCGAAGATGCCGTCATTTCGTCTGAAAGCCAATCGGGGGTGATGAGTTTGACCGGCGCGCCGTTGACGCTTGGCTGTTCACCGTCGCTGAGCGCCTTGACCAGCCGGTCGACGCGCAGACGGGCGAGCGCCTTGCCGCCGGCCGCACTCGTTATCTCGCCAACTGAATTGCCGACGCTAACCTCTTGACCGGCATCCAGATTTTCACCTTCTAGGATGAAAGTCCGCTTGCGGACCTTGCCGCGGCGGTGGGTGCGGGAGACGACTTCCTGGCCGACGAAGCAGCCTTTTTTGAGGTCGACACCGCCCATCCGGTCCATGTTTATCTCCCATGGGAAGACTTCGGCGCCCTGAAAGTCGCGGCCCCATTCGGCAACACCTGCCCCGATGGCGAGGGCGTCCCAGTCTTCTGCCTTCATCTCCTGAGGTGCGCCGGTTGCGACAGTGCCGCGTGACGGCAGATCGGCAGACCGCGGGTCTGGCGGGAAGTCGCCGCCGATCGCAACAGCCTGCTTGCCGTCGACCCCGATCTCCACCTTGGCGCGCAGGCGGAACATTTTCAGGCGGTTCGACAGGTCGCCGACCGCATTGGTCGCGACATCCAGCAGCGCGCCTGTTTCGGTGCGATGGGCGATGAAGTCCGCGATCAGCTTGCCCTGCGGCGCGAGCAGGGCGCCGTATCGCGCCTCTCCCGGCTGCCAGGTCTGTGTGTTGCAGGTGACGAGGCGTTCCAGCAGGGCGAGCGTGTCCGGGCCTTCAAGAACAAGGACCGAGCGGTTGGGGAGGATCAGGGTTTCCATGGACCGGATTTAAGGACGAACGCGAAAAGTGCCAGCCCGGCGCGCCAGATTTGGCTGTGTCTGATCAGCCCTTCCGGTCAAAGGCGGCGAGGATGGCCGCGCCGAGCGCGCTCTTGATCACAGCGCCGACGAGGAACGGCGCCACACCCGCGACGAAAGCCTGCTGCGCGCCAATGATGGTCGCGAGCCACGACCAGCCCATCGCCAGGATAACGCCGTGAAGGCCGATGAAGCTTGCAAACCGGCTGACATGGTCCTTGGCGACGGTGCGCGCCGCGACACCCGCGAGGTAGCCGGCCAGCGGGAAGGAGAGGAGGAAGCCTGCCGTCGGGCCGGTAAAGGCGAAGAGGCCTGATTTACCACCTGCCAGCACAGGCAGCCCCAAGGCCGCCAGCGCGAGCCATGACACGATCATCGCCAGACCCATGCGCGGGCCAGCCACAGCGCCAACCAGCAGGACCGCGAGGGTCTGCATGGTGACAGGCACCGGCACCATCGGCACGGCAACATAGGAGGACGCCGTCAGCACGCCGATCCCGGCCAGGAAGATTGCGGCATTGCGGAGGAGCTGGCGACTGTCTGTCATGGATGAGGTCTGCATTTTGGGGAGGCTCGCTGGTTCGGTTATGTTTGAATGTGCTGTGCGCGTTACAGGCTGGACGGTCAAGCCCTTGGGCGGGCGCACGGCTCGACTTGCGACATATCTGCTTGCAGGCTTAGCTCTGGTGCAGGCCTGCTTCGCCGATTCGCGGACGAACAGGGCGCGGCAAAAAAACGGGGTGAACGCGTATGGGACTGAAAGCTGCAATTCCGCTGCTGGCCTTGTTGCTCGCCTCCTGCGCGACCTCGAAATCCTATTCCTCCTGCAAGCAGGATGTGGAACGTCTGAAAGCGGCCATCAATGAAACGGCCTATTTCCTGGAAGCGCTGGAGTCTGAGCTGCTGGCGGCTGATACTGCCGTGCGCCAGTGCGACGCGCAGATTGAGAGCTGCACGGCAAGCCTGTGGATCGAAAAACTTGAGCAGATCGATCTTCAGACCATCGATGCAAGGTCACGCTTCACGCGCGCTGACGAACTCTGGCGGCCTGAAGCCTGCCTCGATTACACGTCGGCCTATCGGATCAATCCGCCGCCGCCGGAGCGCTACAAGGCGTATTACGAGACTTACGACAAGGTGGAGCGCCAGATCGACGAGCTGATGGACTGGTTCGGCGTGTTTCTGGACTAGATGCGGGCCTCGGGATGACTCTGCGGCCCATCGAGCGCATATAAATCGCATGACTGAAACATATGACCTGATCCTGAAGAACGGCACGGTGGTGTCGCCTGGCGGCGAAGAGCAAGTCGATGTCGCTGTGCGCGGCGAAAAGATTGTTGCCATCGGTAAATTCGACGCGTCCCAGGCCGGCGAAACCTATGATGCGACGGGGCTGCATATCCTGCCCGGTGTAATCGACAGCCAGGTTCACTTCCGTGAGCCGGGGCTGGAATACAAGGCCGACCTTGAGACCGAGGCGCGCTCTGCCGCGCTGGGCGGCGTGACGGCAGTGTTCGAGATGCCGAACACCAACCCGTCGACGACGACGCCGGAAATGATGACCGACAAGCTCGCCCGCGCCAAAGGCCGGATGGATGTCGATCATGCGTTCTATGCGGGCGCGACCAATGACAATCCGCATTTGCTCGCCGAGATGGAGCAGATGCAGGGCTGCTGCGGCGTGAAAGTCTTCATGGGCGCCTCGACCGGCGATCTGCTGGTCAAGGATGATGAAGGGGTTGAGGCTGTTCTGCGCGCGATCAAGCGGCGGGCGGCGTTTCATTCCGAGGACGAGTATCGCCTCGAAGAGCGCCGTTCCCTCGCGGTTGAGGGCGACTGGCACAGCCATATCATGGTGCGCGATGTCGAGGCGGCGGTGAGCTCGACGAAGCGCCTCTTGAAGCTTGCGCGCAAGACCGGCAAGCGCATCCATGTGCTGCATATCTCGACGGCCGAGGAGATGGAGCTGTTGCGCGACGCCAAGGATGTCGCCTCTGTCGAAGTGCTCCCGAACCATCTGACACTGGCGGCGCCCGATTGCTATGACCGCCTCAAGGGTTTTGCCCAGCAGAACCCGCCGGTGCGCGAACAGCGCCATCAGGATGCTTTGTGGCGGGCGCTCAATGCCGGGATTGTCGATGTGCTGGCGACTGACCATGCGCCTCACACCAAAGAAGAGAAGCTGCGGCCCTATCCGGCCTCACCATCGGGCATGCCGGGCGTGCAGACCTTTGTGCCGGTGATGCTGACGCATGTCGCCAATGGCAAGCTGAGCCTGCAACGTTTTGTCGAGCTGACCTCCGCCGGCCCGCAACGCGTCTTCGGCATCGCCACCAAGGGCCGGATCGCCGAAGGCTATGATGCGGACTTCACGGTGGTCGACCTGAAGCGAAAAGAGACGATCACGAATGAATGGGCCAAGGCCAAATGCGGCTGGACGCCCTATGATGGCTTCGAGGCGCAGGGCTGGCCCGTCGCAACGATAATCCGCGGCCAGTTCGTCATGCGCGACGGCGAGATCACTCAAAAGGGCGGCGGCAAACCGGTGCGGTTTAACGAGACGCTGGAGCCTGAGACGGTGTGACAAAATCAGGCGGAAAGACACTCGCTGTAATGTTACGTGCCTTGCTCTCTGGCTTTCTTGCTGCGGCCTGCGTTGCGCCGGCCTGGTCAGAAGTTTGCTATTACAAGATCGAAAGTCTCGACTTTGATCGTCTTCGTGAGCTTTTTCCGGACTTAGGAGTCATTGAGGACCCAAATTTCCGAAGCATTGGTGATGCCGAGTTTGAGGCGTTGGCCAACTTGATCGACTTTTTGGGCTATGTGCCCGAAGACATGCCTCCCGGGCTGTACGTCGGATCAGCTGGCCGGAGAGGTATCTGGTACCGAAAAGGCCCATGTGATGTGCGTTCCGTTGAAGAATTAGCCGACTTCTACAGTGCTCCGTACACGTCAGGTTTGACATACAATTTTGAGAAGATCGACCATGAGTTGTTTGAACGCGCTGTAGGCCCCAGCCGCCTGTATTGCGATGACTGCTATAGTGCAGCTACAGACCGCGAATGATTATCCCGGCGGAGTTCCTGAATGGCCTGAAAGCCCGCTACGCTGAGCCGCAGCGCCATTATCACACCTGGGATCACATCATCGCGCTGAAGCGCCATTATGACGCTATGGCAGAGAGCTGGCACCGGCCCGAACCGGTGCTCTGGGCGCTTTACTGGCATGATGCGATCTATGATCCGACGCGCCCCGACAATGAGGAGCTGAGTGCGCAGCTTCTGGAAGATGAGGGGCGCGGGCACTTGAACGACGATGATCTGGCTTTCGCCGCGCAGATCATCCGGGCGACGGCGAAGCATGAGGTGCCGGATGGGCTGGGGCCAGAGGATGAACACGACCTCGCCCTGTTTCTCGACATCGACCTGTCGATCCTCGGCGCGCCGGAGGCTGTGTTCGACCAGTACGAGGCCAATGTCCGCAAGGAATACGCCTTCGTGCCGGAAGAGGCATTCCGGGCCGGGCGGGCGCGCATCCTGAAAGGCTTTGCCGAGCGGCGCGAAATCTATTTCACCGAAGAAGGCCGCGTGAGCTGGGACGCGCGCGCGCGATCCAATCTCCAGCGGTCACTCGAGCGACTGGCGGGCTGAGGCCGCTGGATTCTGTCCTGCCACGTCACCCGAAAGTTGCAGCGCCTGCGAAATGCGGGCAAAGCTTAGTTTCCAGCACGGTTAATGGCGACAGCTCGCGGCAGGGGATGGGTGCGCGATGACTCTCAGTGATCTAGGATCAATCGCAAACCTGCTATCGGCAATCGCTGTCCTTGCGACGCTGGTTTATCTCGCTATCCAGGTGAAACAGTCAAACCGTCTGGCCCGGTCCCAGTCGCGCCAGCGAATGATAGAACAGACCCAGCAGGAGCTCTATCAGTGGATCGACAACCCGGATTTGCGCGAGGCGTTCCTGAGCACGAAGACGCCGTCACCTGAAACGCAGTCGAAGATGCATTTCTTCCTGCTGTCCGCGTTGCGCCAGCGCGAATGGGAATGGTTTCAGTACAAGGACGGCATCATCAACGAGGATGTTTACGTCGCCTATCATGGTGTGATCGCCCTTCACCTGGGCATCCCGCGAACCCGGAAATGGTGGCAGACGGTTGGGCGGATGGGCTTCAATGCGTCTTTTGTGTCTGAAGTGGATGCCTTCCTTCAAGACCAGCCGCTGACCGAAAAATACTATGAAGACATCCGGTGCTTTGATGCGCCTGCCGCTGAGGAGGCGTCTGTTTCAGAGGTGGGGTGATCAAGCCTCCGGCCCGGATCGCTTTTCTGTTTTCGCTGGGCAATTGCGCATTTGGCGGTAAGGGGAAGAACGTCTTCGAGGAAGATTTCTGGCAGTACACCCAGAACCACTTCCGTGACCATCTGGCCTCTGCATACTACCAATCCTTCTGGAAGGCGCGGCGCCACCACTTCCCACCTGACTTTCGCAAGCTTGTTGATGAGCTGATCGAAGCCGGGCCAACCGCGCCGCTTCTGGAGATGTATTCTTGACCCTCGAACAGGCTGTTCTCATCGCACAGATCATCGGCGTCTTCGTCGTTGCGGCGACCCTTATATACCTAGCCCTGCAGGTCCATCTAGGCGCGCGGCAGATGCGGTCCGAGGCCCGGCAGGCGCAGCTGACCTATGACCAGACGGGGGTCTACAAGTTCGTCGATTTTCCTGAGCTTGGCCGGATCTTCTCGCAGAAGGAGACGCCAAGTTTCGAGGAGAAGACCAAGCTCTTTTTCTGGATGATCGGCCAGATGCGGGCGCGCGAGTATGAGTGGCTGCAATACCAGAACGGTGCGATTACAGAAGAGTCCTGGGAGACCTATAGCGGTGTGATCTATTTCGTGCTCGGCACCGAAAGGGGCCGGGCGCTCTGGCAGGTCTGCAAAGGCTGTTTCAATCCCGGCTTCGTCGAGCAGGTGGCAGCCATGATGACTGATGTGCCGCAGATAGACCTGTGGGACCAGCTGCAGGAGATTGGCTGAACGCGTTCAAAGCTCGATTTTTCTTTGCATCGCCGCGTTTGGCGGTAAGGTTCCCCCGGGGTGGGGATCGGGATGAGCGAAGCCGCTGACGCACAAGAATCACAACTGGAAGAGGCGGCCTCCGAAAGGGACGGGCGCCGGCTGGACCGGATCAATCGCTGGCTGACGCTGGCGGCAAATCTTGGCGTATTGCTGGGCCTGATCGTGCTGATCGTGGAGGTGCGCCAGAATGCATCGCTCACGCGCGCGGCGATGGACCAGCAGAAGAATGATTTCCTCGCTGAGATCGAGCTTAACATCGCCAAGCCCGAAATCTCCGCAATCTGGGTCAAGGCCATTCGCACGCCGGAAGCGTTGAGCGATACGGAAATCCAGACGGCCGGAAGCATCCTCGTCTCCGTCATGCTGCAATGGGACCAGATGTTCAGGATGTGGGAAGCGGGGCTGATTTCGGAGGACCGCGTGCGCCAGCATATCCGCAATACTGCACCCTTCTATTTCGGAACCCGTTTTGCCAAGCACTGGTGGGCGCTCCAGGCACCCGGCTGGGAAGGCACGCCCATGCAGGAGATTGCCGGACCGATCGTCGACGCCGTCGATGAGCAGTTTCTTGCGCGCTATATGGACGAGTTGCGCGTGCCACCGGCGGACGGGGTAGAGGCGGAGCCGGCGAGCGAATGATCCTGCGCCGCCTCGCCACCGCGTTTCGCAAGCAGGACTGGTTCACGGTGGCGGTGGAAACGCTGATCGTGGTGCTCGGTGTCTTCCTCGGTCTCCAGCTCGGCAACTGGAACGAGGCGCGGCACATCGACTCTCAGCGCGAGCTTGTTGAAGCCCGTCTTCTGAGCGATTTCGCCCTGATGCATGAAGATGTACTTGCGGCAGCTGACAATCATGAGGATGTGATCGAGGCGCTTCATATCCTGCGAGGGGCAATTGCACGCGGTCGGGCGCTTCCCGAAGAGGATCAGGCGATCAAAACCGCCCTATCAATCGGTTTCAGCTATCAGTCTCCGATACACCGCTCGGGCACCTTTCTGGAACTCGTGTCGAGCGGCCGGCTGGACCTGATTTCTGAGGAAGAGCTGCGGGTCGCGCTCCTTCGATATGACACGCGCGCCCAAAGGGTGCTTTTCAATCTCAATCAGATCCGGAATTACATGCATACCAACATGCCCAACCTCCATGCCTATAAGGAGTTTGCGCCACTGGCCCGCGACGATCGCGGCCGTATCACACTCAGCCCGGTTGAAACCTATGATCTGGAGGGGATGGCGAGCGACCCGGAATTCCGGAATGCGCTGGACCTGCTTATTGAGAACCAGACCTGGATCCAGCTCAATATCAGCGGACAAGAGGCCGCGCTGGAGGACGTCCTTCAGGTTTTGCAGGAAAACACTTCATGATCCTGCGCCGCCTCGCCACTTCGATCCGTAAGCAGGACTGGTTCACCGTCCTGATCGAGACGCTGATCGTCGTGCTCGGTGTCTATCTCGGCATCCAGCTTGGCAACTGGAATGAGGACCGCGAAACTCATGAGCGTGCGGGGGTGTTCAGTGAGCGGCTGACCGAGGATCTGCGCTATGAGGCGTGGGCCTATGAGTACCTCCTGGAGTATAACAAGGATGTCCGCCGGAGTGCGCGTGCGGCGCTGGATTCGTTGTCGGGGGAGGCCCCGCTGCCCGATGAGCAGTTCCTGGTCAATGTCTACCGGGCGACCCAGTACAAGTATAATGATCGCGGCCGGGCGACCTATGATGAGCTGATCTCTATGGGCGATATCGGCCTGATCGAGGATGAGACGCTGCGCAAAACAGCCATCAGCCTGTTTACGACAGAGCTGCTCGATGTGATCGCCGAGGAGGGGCGTACGGCGCCGGTACGGACGATTTTCCGCCGCAAGGTGCCTGCGGGCGTCCAGGCGGCGGTGCTGCGACAGTGCGGCGACCGGTTCGTGGCCAGTGGCGACTATGAGGCGATTGTCGGCTCGCTCGCCTATCCCTGTTCGCTGGACCTGCCACCGGGCGAGATCAAGCAGGCCGCAGACCTGCTGCGTGCTGACCCGGACCTTGTTGAGGCGCTTCAGATCCGCTTTGCCGATGTCGAAACAGCGATCACCGATCTCGAAACCGTCAATGCGCCGATGGTG
>NZ_JBARZC010000495.1:0-6667 GCF_049649345.1 Henriciella sp.
GCTCGAACAGGCCTGCAAGGCGATCGATCCAGACCAGCAGAGTGACCTTGCCAGTCTCGCGGCAGACTTTTCCAAAGCCCTGAAGGACGAGCTTCCGACGCTGGCGCGCGATGGCGGCTTTGTCGCCGAAGGCTGGGACAGCGAGCTTGACGAGGTCCAGGCGCTGCGCCGCGATTCCCGGCAGGTCATCGCCGCGCTGCAAACCCGCTATGCCGAAGAGACCGGCATCGGCGCGCTCAAGATCAAGTTCAACAATGTGCTCGGCTATTTCATCGATGTGCCCGCCCGCCACGGCGACGCGCTGATGAAGCCGCCCATGGCAGAGACCTTCATTCACCGCCAGACACTCGCCTCCAATATCCGTTTCTCGACCGCCGAGCTGTCTGATCTTGCCGGCCGTATCTCGCGCGCTGAAGAGGCCGCAAAGACCCGCGAACTCGACATCTACCGCGAGCTTTGCAATCGCGTCGAAACGCTGAGCGCGCCGATTTCCGAGGCGGCCAATGCGCTCGCCGGGATCGACGTCGCCGCAGCGTCTGCAGCCTGGGCGAGCGAGAATGGCGCGGTGCGGCCGGAGCTGGCAGACACGCCGGTCTTCGAGGCGAAGGGCCTGCGCCATCCCGTCGTCGAGGCTGCTCTGAAAGCGTCCGGCGAAGGCTTTACCGCCAATGATCTGGCGCTGGATGCGGCCGGCGAAACGGGTCCACGCCTGGCGCTCGTGACAGGCCCCAACATGGCCGGTAAATCGACCTATCTGCGCCAAGCCTGCCTTGCCATCATCCTGGCGCAGGCGGGGCTTTTCGTGCCGGCAAAATCCCTGAAGCTCGGCCTTGCCGACCGGGTCTTCTCACGCGTCGGGGCGTCCGACGATCTCTCGCGCGGGCGTTCTACATTCATGGTCGAAATGGTCGAGACGGCCGCCATTCTCAGCCAGGCGACGCCGGACAGTTTCGTCATCCTCGATGAAGTCGGACGGGGCACGTCGACCTATGATGGCCTCGCCATCGCCTGGGCAGCGGTCGAGCATCTGCATAATGTAAATGCCTGCCGGGCGCTGTTTGCGACGCACTATCATGAGCTGACCAATCTCGCCGAAGACCTTGCCTGCGCGGCCAATCTCAGCCTGCGGGCCAAGGAATGGAAGGACGAGCTGGTCTTCCTGCATGATGTCCAGCCGGGGCCGGCCGACAAATCCTATGGCGTCCAGGTTGCCCGGCTTGCCGGCTTACCGGCGCGCGCGGTGAAACGGGCCGAACAGGTGCTGAAAAAGCTGGAAGCCAAACCGGATGCGGTCGACGCCCTGCCGCTCTTTGCGGCTATTTCGTATGCGGCGGCACCTGCCGAGGCCAGCGAAGACAATGAAGCGCTAAAGACCCTTCAAGCAGTCGATCCGGACAATCTCACGGCTAAGGAAGCGCTGGATCTTGTCTATCGCCTGAAACGGGAAAGTAAATCGAGCTAAATCGACCCCGGATTATGGGAAATTCTATTCCAAAAATCGCTCATAATCTGAATCTTCGCGCACGAATTCTCCCCACAAGGGAGCTTCATGACATAAAGTTCACTTATTTTGCAGGCGAGGGCTAATTCCCGCTTGTCATTAACAAATTTTTAGGGATGAATGGGGGTTGTCGACGCCAACCCAATTCACAGCCGCATCATGGTATTGGGGGACAATACGGCGGTGACGATGCAGAGGGCCATTCGCAGCAATGGTTCTGCATTCAAGAGTTACCTCTTTGGTCCAGGGACGGGACCCGGGTGGCGTCGACAATTTCAAACAGCAGGCCAGTATTGGCCAACTTCAAACTTGCAGGCGATTAGATACGAAAGAGTAAACTCGCCTAAAACGAGATTTACCATACAAATCAGCCCGAATCTATTGAAGATCATTTGAAGCTGTGCGTCTATGCTTTGTATTGTTCAAATTTGCGCAAGCTTGATGCAAAAATGTTAAATTGGAACTGGGATGACTTACGCTTCGTAGCGGTTCTGGCCGAGGCCGGAACCATTGCAGAGGCGGCGCGCCGGCTGAATGTCAACCGCACCACAGTGCTGCGCCGGATCACCGCATTCGAAGACAAGCTGAGCTATCGTCTGTTCGCCAGAGACGGATGGGGGCTCGAACCCCTGCCGGAAGCCCAGCCCATTCTGGAAGCGGCCCGCGAGATCGGCGACGCGCTCACCGCGATCCAACGCAAGACCAGTGGATCCGGCCAGGACGTCTCCGGCGATCTCACCATGACGACGACCGACTCGATCTTCCTGGCGCATATCGGCGAAGTCGTCAGCCGGTTCCAGACGGCCTATCCCAAGATCAATCTGCATGTCAGCGTCACGACCAGCCATCTCAATCTCGGACAGAGAGAGGCCGAGGTAGCGGTGCGTCCGTCGCGCGCGCCGCCTGAACATCTTGTCGGGCGCCGGGTGTGCGACCTGCATTTCGGCGCCTACGCCTCGCGCGCCTATCTGAACCACGACAGTTTCCGCTCGCTCGCCGATCATGACTGGATCGGCATGACCGCCCATTTCAAGAGTGCGCCCACCGAGGTCTGGATGGCCGAGCATGTCCCGCGCGAGAAGGTGCGGTTTCGCGCAGACAGCTTCATCGCTATCGCGGAGGCCGCCCGCTGGGGCCGCGGCATCGCGCTGCTGCCCTGCGCCTATGGCAACCGCCAGCCCGATCTTGAGCGCGTCGAGAACCTGATCGACGTCGATATCATGACCGGTCTCTGGGTGCTGACCCATCCGGACTTCCGCTCCTCGCCACGTGTGCGTGTACTGATGGATTTCGTCACCGCCGAGCTTGCCAGCTCCAAACATGTCTATCTCGGCGAGAGCTGATGGATTATCTGTTGCATTCACGGCCGGAATGCGCGCAAGACTGTTGCAGAACGGCCTCCAGAGACCTGCCCTGAATGTTTGATCTGACCCTGTCTGAACCGATCCAGATTGCGATTGTGCTCGGGCTTCTCGTCCTGGTGTTTGTCAGCTTTCTGCGCGAGAAAATCCCGACTGACGTCACCGCGCTTCTCGCCATGGCGGCGCTTCTCGTCACCGGCATTCTGAGCGTCGAGGAGACGCTGGGTGTGTTCTCGAACGCGGCGCCCATCACCATCGGGGCCATGTTCGTCCTGTCTGCCGCACTGGAGCGCACCGGGGTCATTGGCGCGGTCGGCAATACCGTCATCCGGCTGGCGAGACGGTGGACGCCAACGCTTGCCGTTCTGGCTCTCATGTTCATCGTGATCGCCCTGTCGGCCTTCATGAACAATACCCCGATCGTCGTCATCCTCATCCCGGTCGCGATCCGGCTCGCGCAGACAGTCGGTGTGTCGCCGTCCAAACTGCTCATCCCGCTGTCCTTTGCCTCGATATTCGGCGGCATGACGACGCTGATCGGCACCTCGACCAACCTTCTCGTCGACGGCGTCGCGCGCCAGGCGGGGCTCGCCGAGTTCGGCATATTCGAAATTACGGGCGCCGGCCTGTTCATGGCGCTCGCGGGTTCTCTTTACATGGCGCTTGCGGGCCGCTGGCTGTTGCCGGACCGGGACTCGCTCGCGGCCCTTCTGCCGACAACCAAGAACCGCCGCTTCGTGGCGCAGGTGCTTGTGCCGGTCGACTCGGTGCTGGTTGGGAAAACGATCAGGGAAACAGGCTTTTCAGCTGAAAAAGGCTTCTCGGTGATCGACGTGATGCGCGAAAACCGTTCACGCCGGACCGAGCTTGCGACGCTCACCCTGCAGGGCGGCGACCGGCTCGTGCTGCGCTCGCCCGTATCAGAAATGCTGACGCTTCGCGAAGCCGGCGATGTGGCGATCGGCGCAGGCTCTGGCGGCCAGCACGCTTTCGAGCCGGTGCAGACGACAGAGACCCATGTCATGGAAGGCGTTGTCGGGCCCGAATCCCGCCTTGTCGGACGCCCGATCGTCGGCGCCGGCCTTGTCCGCCTCTATGGCGTCTACGCCCTCGCCATCCATCGCCGGGGGGAAAATATCGGCCTGACAGGCCGGGATATCCGGTTCGATGTCGGCGACACGGTCCTGCTCGAAGGCCCGGCCGCCGGTCTCAATCAGCTGTTCGACGACGGGATGTTGTCCAATTTGACGGAGACGACAGAGCGCCCGGTGCGCCGCGACAAGGCGCCGATCGCGATTGGCGCGGTCCTCTTCGTCATGGTGTTTGCAGCCTTCGGGGTCATGCCCATCGCTGGCCTTGCGCTGATCGCTGCAGCGGGCGTCATCGCGCTTGGCTGTCTTGACCATCAGGAGGCATACAAGTCCATCCAGTGGGACATTCTGATGCTGATCTTCGGCATGCTCGCCTTCGGTCTCGCCCTCGACAAGTCAGGCGCGGCCACACTCATTGTCGATACGATAGCAACACCGCTCGGCACCTTCGGGCCGCTGGCCGCGCTCGCCGCGATCTATCTCATCTCATCGGCCCTGACGGAATTTGTCTCAAACAATGCGACCGCCATCCTGATGACCCCGATTGCCATCGGCCTTGCCACCAGCCTGGGCGTCGATCCGCGGGGCTTCGTGGTGGCCGTCATGTTTGCCGCGAGCGCGAGCTTCGCGACGCCGATCGGCTATCAGACCAATACGCTCGTCTACTCCGCAGGCGGCTACAAGTTCACAGACTTCGCCCGCGTCGGCCTACCGCTCAATATTCTGCTCTTTGTCGTGGCGATGTTTGTCATCCCGGTCTTCTGGCCGCTGGCCTAGCGCCCGCTGATGGTTCGACTTCGCTCACCATGGCGGGCTATTTCACGTATCGACAAGGCCGCCACGGGGAGCGAAGTCGAACCACAGGCCGGCCGTGCTGAACCCAGATCAGGCGCAGCGCCCTAATACCCGTCAGCCTGGCCGTCCTTGCGCATTTCGGTGGCCGCGATCCATGCGCCGGTCTCGAAATCCTTGGCGATGGCCTGATAGCCGCCACCATTGGCTTGGCAGCATTCGACCTCAAAGCCGCGTCGCTCCAGCTCGGCCCGGGTTTCGGGCGGAATGCCGCTTTCCAGATAGACCGTCCCCATATCGCTCTCGCAGGCATCGCCATTGAGATCATCGGTCGGCTCGCAGCCGCCGCGATGCTCCCAGCGTGCCGCATCACCGGCTTCCTGAAGGCCCATGCCGAAATCGACAAGATTGAGAATGATCTGGACGTGGCCCTGCGGCTGCATGCCGCCGCCCATCAGGCCAAAGCTCATCCATGGCTCATAGGGGCAGGCCTCTTCGGCGGCCACGGCGCGAACCTGGCAGGACGGCATGTCCTTCTTGAAGGCAAAAGCCGGAATGATCGTATGGAACGGCCGCTTGCCCGGCTCGAAGACGTTCGGGTGCTTCGGGTCGAGCGAGAAGAGCTGGCCGCGATCCTGGAACATGAAGCCAAGACCATCGGCCACAAGGCCAGAGCCCATGCCGCGATAGTTCGACTGGATCAGCGAAACCATCATGCCATTGTCGTCAACGACGGTAAGATAGGTCGTATCGCCGTCACCCAGCGCCGCATCAGCCTCGCCGAACCCGGCCTCCGGCGGGTCCATCGCCTTGTTTAGATCGATCATCTGGCTGCGCTCTTCATTATACCCTTCGCGAATGAAGACCTCTGGATCGATGCCGCTATAGGCCGGGTCCGCATAGCCACGCGCCCGGTCCGCAAACGCCAACCGTTTCGCCTCGACCTGCGCCACCAGACTATCAGCCGAGCCATAGCCCATCTCGCGCAGATCAAACCGTTCCAGCATCTGCAACATCTGCAGCGCAGCCACGCCCTGCGTGTTCGGCGGCAGCTCGCAGAGCTTCACCTCGTCTCTATACGTGACGCAAAGCGGATCGACCCATTCGCCATCATGCTGATTGAAATCCTCATAGGTGAGGAAGCCGTCGATCCGCTCGAAATAGTCCGACATGATGTGGGCGGTCTCTCCGGAATAGAAATCGCCCGGGCCATGATAGGCGATCCGCTCCAGCGTGTCGGCGAGGTCAGGGTTCTTGAACAGCGTGCCTTCGCGCGGTGGCGGCGAGAAATAGGTCTCGCGCGCATTGTCATACTCTTCCAGCATGCCGCTCTCATAGGCCGGCTCGTAGCGTTTCGGGCCTCTGCTCCAGTAATAGGCGATCACTTCCGGGATGGGCGCGCCTTCGCGGGCATAAGTGATGGCCGGTTCGAGCAACGTATTGAAGGTCAGCCGGCCGAACTTCTCGTGCAGCGCGCCCCAGGCTTCAACCGTGCCGGGTACGGTCACAGGCGCCGCCCCATAAGGCGGGATTTCCTCGCCGTCCATGAATTCGTCGGCCTTGGCCTGCATGTCCTCAAGCGTCGCGCCCATGGGCGAGCGGCCGGAGCCATTATAGCCGTAGAGCTGCTCGGTGGCCGGATCCCAGACGATGGCGAAGAGATCCCCGCCAATGCCATTGCCGGTCGGCTCAACAAGCCCCAGCATGGCATTTGCCGCAATCGCTGCGTCCATCGCCGTCCCGCCGCGCTTCATGATGTCGAGCGCGGTTTGTGTCGCCAGCGGATGAGCGGTCGCGGCGGCCGCATTCGGCGCCACAACAGCAGAGCGCACGCCGATATCGCGGCCAGACGGCATCCGGTCGCCAGGCCCGGGCGCGGTCATTTCCACCACTGCAGGGTCAGCCGCCGGCGCGGTCTCCTG
>NZ_JBARZC010000496.1:0-4956 GCF_049649345.1 Henriciella sp.
AAAAACGCAGGACACGTCACGCGGTTGCACCACCGTCAGCACTCGCGCAATAGCTGTGTGTCTAATTTGTCACATTCCGCGAGACCGCCGCTGGCTTTGCCTTGCGGGCGAATTAGATGAGTGAAAAGCCCGCTTCGCATCGCCTGCGATTTGTGCAGGTCTGGCGGTAAGCGGCAGAATTCTAGATCATTTTTTGCTTATTTGCTGATCAGGCCGCATAATGGGTCATACTGTAATAGAATAACCGCAGAGCCAGTATTTATGCCGGACAACCAGCCGCCTTTTGATGAAATGTTTGCCGCAGAAAATGTACCGCGTGCACCGTATCAAGACTATTTTGACTGGTATGAATCCGAACAGCCCAAAACGCTGAAGAAGAAGGCCAAGGCCGCCGAACAGGCCTTCCGGCGGACCGGGATCACCTTCAACGTGTATGGCCGCGAAGAGGCGAATGAGCGGCTGATCCCGTTCGACATCGTGCCGCACATCCTGTCGAATCAGGAGTGGAAGAAGCTTTCGGAGGGCATCGAACAGCGCGTTCTGGCGCTCAACGCCTTCCTGCATGACATCTATCACCGTCAGGAGATCATCAAGGCGGGGCGGATCCCGCGGGAGATGATCAGCACCAATGTCGCTTTCGAGCCGCGCATGATCGGCGTCGAGCCGCCCGGTGGCATCTACACCCACATTGTCGGAACCGATATCGTGCGCACCGGGGAAAATGAATTCTTCGTCCTGGAAGACAATGCCCGTACCCCGTCCGGCGTCTCCTACATGCTGGAAAATCGCGAAACCATGTTCGAGATGTTTCCGGACCTCTTCATCCGCAACAAGGTCTGTTCGGTCTCGACCTATCCAAAGCGTCTGCGCCGGTCCCTGTCGGGCTGCGTGCCTCCCGCCTGCGGGGACAGGCCGGTCATCGCCGTGCTGACGCCGGGCATCCATAATTCAGCTTATTTCGAACACTCCTTCCTGGCAGACGAGATGGGCGCAGAACTTGTCGAGGGGAATGATCTTCGCGTCGTCAATGGCCGCGTTGCGATGCGCACGACGCAGGGCTTCACGCCGGTCGACGTGCTTTACCGCCGGGTCGATGATGATTTCCTCGACCCGCTGAATTTCAATCCTGACTCGCTTCTGGGCGTTCCCGGCATTTTCGATATCTACAGGGCAGGGGGCATCACGATTGCCAATGCGCCCGGCACGGGCATCGCCGATGACAAGGCGATCTATTCCTACATGCCCGATATTGTAGAGTTCTACACGGGCGAGAAGGCCAAGCTCAACAATGTGCCGACCTGGCGCTGCTCGGAGCCGGAATCGCTGGCCTATGTGCTCGACAATCTTGCCGACCTTGTCGTCAAGGAAGTCCACGGCTCGGGCGGCTATGGCATGCTGGTCGGACCGGCGGCCAGCAAGAAGGAGATCGAGGCGTTCAGGGCCAAGCTCAAGGCCAAGCCGGACGGCTACATCGCCCAGCCGACCCTGGCGCTGTCCACGGTGCCGATCTTTACAAACAGTGGTCTGGCGCCGCGCCATGTTGATTTGCGGCCTTTCGTGCTGGTCTCGCCCAACGGCGTCGACATTACGCCCGGCGGGCTGACGCGGGTGGCGCTGAAGAAGGGGTCTCTGGTCGTCAATTCCAGCCAGGGCGGCGGCACAAAAGATACGTGGGTGCTTGAATCATGATGCTCGGCAAGACAGCAGGCGGCCTGTTCTGGATGTGCCGTTATCTTGAACGCAGCGCAAATACGGCACGGCTGATCGAGGCAGGCGCCCGAATGGCGATGACGCGCGCGTCGGCATCCGACGCCGAATGGCAGTCGGTTCTGACCACCGCAAATGCCAAACAGGGCTATCTTGAACGCCATGACACAGTCGAACGTAGCGCCGTGATCGACTATATCCTGCGCGACAAGACCAATCCGTCCTCGGTGATGTCCGTGGTCGATGCGGCGCGCAACAATGCCCGCATGGTCCGGGTCGCGCTGACCCGCGAAGTCTGGGAGGCGGTCAATGATACATGGATGCGCCTGAAAGATGCGCTCGCCCGGCAGGTGAGCGAGAAAGACCTGCCCAATGTGCTCGAACTCATCCGCCAGCAGAGCGCGCAGGTGCGCGGTGCACTTCATGGCACGATGCTGCGCAATGACATTTTCAATTTCTGCCGGATCGGCACGTTTCTCGAACGGGCAGACAATGTCGCGCGCATTCTTGATGTGAAATATTATGTGCTGTTGCCGTCTGTCTCGCTCGTCGGTTCGTCGATCGACAATTTCCAGTGGGAGGCGATCCTGCGGTCTGCCGCGGCGGAGCGCAGCTTTGCCTGGCTCAACAAGGAAACCGGTCCGCGCGCGATTGCGGAATTCCTCATCCTCGATCAGCGCCTGCCGCGCTCGCTGGCCTTCTGCTATATCAATCTGGCGCGAAACCTCTCCTATCTCGAAGCCGAGTATGGCGAGAGCCGGCCGTCTCAGGAACTGTGCAATACGACGCTGCAGAACCTCACCACGACCGGCATCGACGAGATTATCGAGAACGGGCTGCATGAATTCATCACCGCCATCATCAAGGACAGCCACGAGCTCGGCCTGCAGGTCGAGCGCGATTACCGCTTTTATGAATAAGGTTTCCCAATGCGTCTGAAGATAGAACATCACACGCGCTACGAGTTTGGCGAGCCTGCGGGCTATGGGCTGCAGCAATTGAGACTGACGCCGAAATCACGGCAGGGCCAGACGGTCCTGAACTGGCAGACCGACATAGATGGCGGCACCAAACAGGCGAGTTTTGTTGACCAGTACAACAATCAGACGCTGCTCGTGAGCGTCGAGCCTGGCATTACCTGTCTGAATGTCACGGCGCATGGCGAGGTCGAGACCGATGACAAGGCCGGTGTGGTGGGCAAGCATGGCGGGTGCACCCCGCTCTGGCTCTATCTGCGCGACACGCCGCTGACCAAGCCCGGACCGACCATCCGCCGGATCGCAAAGTCCCTTGGCGATGATTATGATGACCAGGTCGCCCGGCTGCATGGCCTGATGGCGATCATAAAGGGCGATGTGGACTATGAGACGGGCATGACGGATGCCAAGACGACGGGCGAGGAAGCCGCGACGGCCGGCCATGGTGTCTGCCAGGACCATACCCACATCTTCGCTGCGGCCGCCCGCATCCTCGGTTTTCCGGCCCGCTATGTCAGCGGCTATCTGATGATGAACGACCGTGTGCAACAGGACGCTTCTCACGCTTGGGCAGAAGTATATGTTGAGAATCTGGGCTGGGTCGGATTCGACGTCTCGAACGCCATATCGCCGGATTCGCGTTATGTGGCGGTCGCAACGGGACTGGACTATCGCGACGCAGCCCCGATTTCAGGCCTGTCAATTGGACCGGGGGCCGAGAATCTGGAAGTGACGGTTCAGGTGCAACAGTAAGACAAGGCGAGATCGCGAAACAAGATGACCTATTGCGTGGGGCTCCGCCTCGACCGGGGGCTGGTTTTCATGTCAGACACGCGCACCAATGCGGGCGTCGACAACATCTCCAAATACCGCAAGATGTTCACCTGGAACGCGCCGGGCGACCGCACCATCGTGATCATGACGGCCGGCAATCTCGCAACGACACAGGCCGTGGTCAGCGTTCTTCAGGAGCGCACCAAGGCGCCGGAAGACCGCAGCCCCTCCATCCTCGAAGTGCCGTCCATGTTTCAGGCCGCCCGGCTGGTCGGTAATACGCTTCGTGAGGTGATCGAGGACAGCGCGCCCGGCACCGAGCCAGAGGCGGAATCGAAGTTCCGCGCAACGATCATCCTGGGCGGACAGATCGCCGGCGCCGAGCCGCGCCTGTTCCTGATCTATCCGGAAGGCAATTTCGTGGAAGCCAGCGCCGAGACGCCCTTCTTCCAGATCGGCGAGACCAAATATGGCCGCCCGATCCTGATCCGCGCCTATGAGCCCGACATGAGCTTCGAGGCGGCCGTCAAGCTGATGATGGTGTCCTTCGATTCAACCATCAAAGCCAATCTGTCTGTCGGCCTGCCGCTCGATCTCCTCCTGTATGAGACCGACCAGCTCGACATAACCAGCCAGCGCCGGATCGAGGATGATGATCCTTATTTCAACCTGATCTCGGACAATTGGGGCGAAGCGCTGAAATTCGCCTTCGGCTCTCTGCCGGACTACAAGCTCTGAACAAGGGTTTGCCTTTTCGCAGCCCAGCCCCTACATCCCGTCATCCTTCCGGTATGCGCCTATAGCTCAGTTGGTAGAGCAGCTGACTCTTAATCAGCGGGTCCGAGGTTCGAATCCTCGTGGGCGCACCACTCCCCAGATTGATCACAGGCTTCCAAATGCGGTCAGTCTTTCGATCAGCCAGACTGTGCCGGCGGTGCCGATGAAATAGGCGGCCAGCGCCTTGCTGGGTGTGCGCAGGCGGCTGATGAGCCACCAGAGCGCGCTTGCGGCGGCGACAAGCAGAATGACGAACAGGATCTGTCCGGCCTCGACGCCGAGATTGAACAGGACCAGCGCCCAGATTTCCTGCGCTTTTGGCAGGCCGATCTCTGACAGTGCGCCGGCAAAGCCGAAACCGTGGATCAGACCGAAGCCGAAGGCGACAAGCCAGGGCTGGCGGCTCGCCAGGGTTTCGCGGCCCGATAGCCGGAGCAGGGCTTCGCGCCCAAGCAGGATGATGCTGAGCGCGATGACGGCCTCCACCGGCGGGCCGGGCAGGGTGATCCCGGCGAGCGCCGAGAGGGCAAGCGTAAGCGAGTGGGCGAGGCTGAAGGCGGTGACCGTCCAGAAGAGCTGGCGCACGCGCACGACAAGGCAGAGGCCGAGCACGAAGAGCAGGTGGTCAAATCCGAACAGGATGTGCTCGACACCGAGACGGAAATAGGCGCCGAGCGGCGCGCCCGGGACGGGTCTCGACAGGTCGAGGGACGGCGCGTTC
>NZ_JBARZC010000497.1:0-3782 GCF_049649345.1 Henriciella sp.
GCACGCGGTGGCCCACAGTCTCAAGACCGAGACCGGGCTCATCGAGACGGCTCACAGGCAGCATGGCTGTATTCGCGACGCCCGGGCCTGTTTGGTGGGCGTGGGCCTGCGTACCGGCATCTCCGCCCATGTCTTGATCGGAGTGATCCATGCCGCCCATATCGTGGCCTGAATGGTCCACCGCCTCCATATCAGACGAGCTGTGGTCCATGGCCGTGCCGCCTGTGTCATGCTGGTCATCACCCATGCCGCTCATGGACCCGTGATCCATCGCCATATCCTTCATGGTGAGCGTCGGAACAGCGCGGAGCTCTGGCACAGCGGCACGCATTCCGGGTGCGGAACCCAACGTCGCAACAGCCTGACCAGACCGGTCAATTGATTCAGCGACAAGCGCATACGCCCCTGCTCTTTCAGGCTGGACGATGACGTCATAGGTCTCTGCTGTCCCGATCTGGAATTCGTCTGTTTCGACAGGGCGCACATTGAGGCCGTCGGACGCGACCACCGTCATGGGCAGGCCCGGTATACGGAAATTGAAGATCGACATGGCCGAAGCATTGATGATGCGAAGGCGGATCCGCTCACTTGGTTTGAAGATAGCGTTCCAATTATCCGCCGTGGCATGGCCGTTGATGAGGTAGGTATAGGTCGCGCCCGTGACGTCCGCGAGGTCGCGCGGACTCATCCGCATGCCGCCCCACATGGCCCGGTCTTCAAGGGCAGCTCCAAATCCCTGCTCGCTCGCATCTTCAGCGAAGTCTCCAAGCGTGCGCTGATTGAAATTGTAGGTCTCGGCCGACTTCTTCAGCTTTTCGAAGATGCGATGTGGATTTTCGAAGCTCCAGTCTGAAAGGACCAGAACGTATTCGCGATCATAGGCGACCGGATCAGCCCCGGCAGGATCAACAATCAGCGGACCATAGTGCCCCACCTGTTCCTGCAAGCCGGAATGGGAATGATACCAGTATGTACCAGACTGCGGGACGGCGAATTTATACTGGAAGGTCTCTCCCGGTTTGATGCCTGGAAAGGAGACACCCGGAACGCCATCCATATAGAACGGCACAAGAAGGCCGTGCCAGTGAATGCTCGTATCCGCATCGAGGCCGTTTCGCACGCTGATCCTGATTTCTTCGCCTTCGCGGAATCGGATCAATGGCCCTGGCAGGGTGCCATTCACGCCCGTAGCCATGCCGGCGCGGCCATTGATGCGCACCGGAAACTTGCCAATATCGAGATTGAAGGCATTGCCCGTCAGCACCGGCAAGCCAAGATTGCCGTGGGCGGCACTTCTGGCCCAAGCAGGTAAAAGGCTGGATGCGCCAAATGCGGCGCCCGCGGCCCCAAGGAAATGTCGTCTGTTGAACATGATGATTCAGCGTCCTGTCTAATCAGTGGAAATAAGAATGTGACCAGCGCGCAAGGCGCGCTGGAAAACTTCGTTTCCGATCAGATCAAGAGACTGATTTTCTGCTGGGTGAGGGTCGGCGGACCAGAACGTGGAGGACTGTCAGGCGGCCAGGGGGTTGGCTTGAGGGCCGGTCTCTGCGTATCGATCTGCAGCGTCGCAGGAATGACGAGGACCGGCGCCGGCACGCTGTAGCCGTTAAGCGCCTTGTCCGGAGCGGTGCCCAGCCTGTGCAGCACTGTCTGCTCGCAGCTGTCGCACGCCTCGTCATCGCCGGGATGATGGCCGTCCGGCACCGCCGCTCCATGGCCGGCATGCGCATCCGTGCCCATGGCATGATGCACGGGGACCGAAGCGCCTCCAGGGAGGGGCGGCGCTGCACTGGCCACAGTGCAACCGATCAGCCCTGCAGCGAGCAGCGAGGCGGCCAGAGCCAGAAGGAGAAGGCGAATCTTGTGTGCCATCATTTCTGAGATAAGCAGGTTTCCGCCCTGCGCAATAAACCGCAGCAGCGCCTGCGACGCTGCTGCGGTTTGCGCTGGAGCGGCGCGATGCGGCCGCTCGTCCGTTTATGCAATTTCCTCGTCGCGGCGCGCGGAAGGCGTGCCCACGAGACCGCCAGCTGCGGCGGCGAGCAGACCGAGGAAAGACGCGATGGCAAGTGCAAAGGCGGCATCGGCGCTCGTCTCGGCCACTTCTTCAGAGGCTTGCAGAACCGCTTCCTTGCTCTCCCGGTAGAGTTCCTCAACCCGCTCGTTGGCTTCCTGCCAGCGCGTTTCCCAGCGCTCGGCAATGCGGCGGGCCTGCTGCTCCGAAATATCGAAACGCTCGCCAAGCGCGGCTTCGAGTTCAGCGCGGTCCTGCGCGCTTAGCGGCGCATTGCTGCCGAACATCCGGTCGAGACCGAGCGAGATATCACTCGAGAAGTCGCCCGGCGTGCGCATGACGTCAGACGCGACATCCTCGGCGATCGCTTCGACCCGCTGACGCTCCTGCGGCGAGACCACCTCGCGATAGAGATCGCGAACTTCGGTGCGGATGTCTTCCATCACGCGCTCACGATTGTCGATCGCCTGATCGAGCTCCTGCGCGACCATATCGGTGGTGCCTTCGGGCATGAGATCGGCGTCGGCAACCGCGCCAATCGCGGCAGCACCGCCCTGCCCGATTTGTTCAGCCGCGCTGGCGGTTGCGCGCGCCGTGGACGAGAGCGCTGCGGTAATCGCCCAGAAGCTGACAAGCGTGGCAAGCGCCCATACCGTGATCCCGTGCAGGACCGCTGGCAGCATGTGTGGCCGCCCCGATACCTGGGCAGCGACATAGCCGCCCGCAAATACGCTAAGCAGGCTGGTGATCAGCCAGTAGAGACCGGCCCCCAAGGCAAGCCCGCCAAACGGGCTGGATTCCGAAGCCGGGTCGATCGTGTCGAAGCCCCAGCCAATGCCGAAGAGGCTGAACAACCCCTGCAGCGCCAGTGCACAGACAAAACCGGCGAGCGCGGCGGACCACGAAAAGTCCCGCTGTCGCTGCGGCGCGACGTCGATCGCGGTGATAATGTCTCTGCGCGGTTCGGTATAAACGTCGGATGGCATTATAGCGTCCTCTCTCTTCGCTCCGGCGCTGGCAGGCGCCAGCACAGTTGTCTGGCAACAAACGGAAAAGTTGGCCGGAGGTTCCACTTCACACAACCGCCAGTGGTGGAACTCTTTCGAAGAGGCGGACGTTGTCTCAATGCAAAGGGCGCCGGCCGCCCCCGTTCGAACCTGCAAGGAGATCCCATGGACATTCTGAAAGTTCTGCTCGCCATCCTGCTGCCGCCGCTCGGCGTTGCGCTCGACCGAGGTATCGGCGGACAGTTTCTTCTTAATATCGTGCTGACCCTGCTCGGCTATATCCCGGGCATCATCCACGCCGTCATCGTGATCGCCGACTAGGCAGACAAAGCCAGTGCCGAGCCTTCCGGCTTACGATGCTGCTTGGGAGAAAATCGCCTGGCACGGGCACTAGGACTTGAACCCAGGACCTGCGGTTTTGGAGACCGCCGCTCTACCAGCTGAGCTATACCCGCTCAGGCGAAGCGGTGTAATGCCTGATCATGGCCCAGAGTGCAACAGGCATGAGGGCGCTGACCTGCATCTCCTTTCAGACGCTCCAGCCGCCCTGCTCCCACCCCAGCAGCTGCCGGGTCTCTTCAGCATCGAGGCGATAGGCCTCCTCGAGCAAGGCCCGGTCCTCTGGCAGCATCTTTTCGCTGTCCTGTGCGCTGTTATGGCGAGGTTCCTCGTCAAATGTGAAGCGGGACACGCCGAGAAAGTCCGTCACCTTGTCGAGTTCCGCCTGCGCCGAAGACGACAGATCCTCGCTGCGCAGG
>NZ_JBARZC010000498.1:0-2377 GCF_049649345.1 Henriciella sp.
CAGCTGCGAAGGTGCAGAAGTTCGCAAAAAAAAGTAAGCATGGCGACTGGTTTGAAGCCTTTCAGGCGCTCCACAGCTACATTGAGCAGAGCGGTGGATGGCTTGCCGGGTCCAGTATTCCCCGCGAATTGAAGAAGCCATTGGTCGGGTAAGGCCAACATTTGAAAATGTCTCAGACCGAAAGCCGCCGTCTTCAATGACATCCACCACGGATTCTCAGTCACAGCGCCTGAATCTTCCGGCCCAGAATGTCCGGCCGGACCAGAGTGCCATAAGTGCCGCCGCTTCTGACGTGTTTCGCGGCGCGCTCAGGGTGGAGACCTGGTGGGCGCTGGCCTGGGAGGAGTTTTCGCGCAGGTATCGGCGCGCCTCGCTGGGTATCGCATGGGCGGTGATCAGCTTTGTGATCTTCGTGCTAGCGATCATGTTCTTTCGCGCCGCCGTAGCGCAAGGCGGTATCTCCGACCGGGCCTCCTATGTGATTTTCGGTTTCCTGTTTTTCCAGCTGCTCAGCCCGATGGTACTCGACGCGTCGACCGTGTTTGCGAACGCGGCCAACTGGCTGAAAGGCGCGCTCGTACCGATGAGCCTCTTTGTCTTCAAGAGCCTCTCGCTCAATCTGATCGTGTTCACGTTCAACGCCGTCGGCGCGTGTCTTGTCCTGATCGTTTTTGGCTACCGGCCAACATCTCAGGCCTGGATATTCCTGCCGGCTTTTCTTCTGACGCTCGTCAATGCGGGCTGGGTTTATTTCTTACTGGGTCCGCTGCTCGCCAAATATCGTGATGTGGCGCAATTGCTATCGGCCATCATGAGAATGGCCATCTTCATTACGCCCATCCTATGGGTGCCGCAGAAGGGGACCCTGCTGGGGCTGGTGGCACTGATCAACCCTCTGACGCATTTCATCGACATCATGAGAGCGCCTCTGATCGACGCGCCATTCCCGTGGATATCCTGGTTCATCGTTGGCGGGCTGACGATCGGAGGTTGGATCGTGGCGCTTATGACCTTTGCGATGACCCGCAAAAAAATCATTTTCTGGGTGATCTAGGCATGGCTCTCATCACCCTGAACAATATTTCGCTGCGATACACGTCGAAGGCCGCCAAACGGCTTGGCGCTATGGATGCAGGCGCGGATGAGCTTGACATTGCAGGTCCGCTTGAGCGGCGGTCCGGCAGAAATATGCGGATCAACGCGCTCCAGGATGTGAGCCTTACCCTCAGGGACGGCACACGGCTGGGCATCATCGGGTCCAATGGGTCCGGAAAGACGACGCTTCTGAGAGTGCTTGGAGGCCTGTTCGTGCCGCAGGAAGGGGACGTCACGCTCTCCGGCCGCGTCGCCACAATGTTTACGCTTGGCATCGGCATGAGCGCGGAAGCTTCAGGCCTCCAGAATATCTACCTGTCGGGCCTGGTGGCTGGGGCAAGCCGCAAGCAGATCAAGCAGATATTGCCGGATATCATGAGTTTTACCGGGCTTGGTGACTACATCCATTTGCCGATCAGCACGTATTCTCAAGGCATGGCAATGCGCCTTAAATTCGCGTGCGCAACGGCATTTCAGCCCGACATCATCCTGCTCGATGAATGGATCGGGGCGGGTGATGAGAGCTTCCAGGAGAAGGCGCAAGCGAGGCTTGAGAAAATCCTGGCGGATGCGGGTATAATTGTCGTCGCGTCGCACAACATCAAGCTCATTCAGGATGTCACGACAGAGGTTCTGTGGCTCGAGCGCGGACAGGTAAAAATGCTTGGGCCGACCCAGGAGGTGCTGGATGCACGAGGCGCTGAAAGACGCAAAGCCGCCGAGCAGGCCGCCGATAATGCCAAGGCGCAAGCGCGGGGCGATTAGCGGCTTCAGCTATCCCTTCAACAGGAATTTGAGATACTTGCGGTAGTTGTTGTTGTAGCCCTCAGCGAGTTTTTCGAGCTGGGCGCTGTCGATGAGGCCCTGGCGCCATGCGACCTCTTCCAGGCAGGCGATCTTGAACTTCTGACGCTTCTCAAGTGTCTGAACAAAGTGAGACGCTTCCAGCAGGCTGTCGAATGTGCCGGCGTCAAGCCAGGCCGTTCCACGCGCGAGCTGGCTCACTTTCAATTGGTGCTGCTGAAGATAGGCGTCGTTCACACTGGTGATTTCCAGCTCACCGCGCGCCGATGGCTTTACTGATTTGGCAATGTCCACGACCTGGTTGTCGTAGAAATACAGGCCTGTGACAGCCCAGTCGCTTTTCGGTTTGGCAGGCTTCTCCTCAATTGAGGTTGCATTACCTTGGCTATCAATCTCGACAATGCCGAAGCGTTCCGGATCGTGCACACGATATGCAAAAACGCGCGCGCCTTCGGTCAGCGATCCGGCTGTGCGCAGC
>NZ_JBARZC010000499.1:0-1770 GCF_049649345.1 Henriciella sp.
AGCCGGCCTGGACCGCCGCTTCGGTTGCATCCTTGATCGCGCCCCCGAAAGCGAGCGCGAGCCCGGCGGCGCTGGCCTGCACAGCGCCCCAGGCGCCGAGCGCAATGCCGCTGTCGCTGGCCTCTGCGAGGTCCATGGCCGAGGTCAGCATGCAGACCGAGAACAGCCCCCCGCCAAGACCGATGAAGAGCGTGCCTGTCTGGAACAGGAGCGCGGTATTCAGGGGCTCGGCGAAGATGACAAGGCAGAAGGCCATGACGCCGATCAGGATCCCGACCGCGCCAAGACGATGCGCTTCGAACCCGCTGACGAGCCCTTTGGCCGCAATTCCAAATCCGAAAATCGTGCCGAGCGCGAAGAGCGCTGTGAGCCGCGTCGTTTCGCTGACACTCATACCGAGCCGCTCTGCGCCATAGGGCTCAAGCAAAATGTCCTGCATGCTGAACGCCATCGCGCCGAGGCCGACGGCGAGCAGCAGCCGCCGGGCGCGCTCGTCGTTCATCAGCGTCTGCCAGGCTTCAGCGAAAGTGGAGGTTTGCGCCGTGCCATCGATGACGGCCGGATTGCGCGCTTCCTGCTTCCACAGGGCGGCGATATTCAGCACCATGACGACAACCGCAGAGCCCTGAATGACGCGGATCAGCGTGATCTGGCTGAACTCGGTCAGCAGCGCGCCATAGACCAGCGCGCTGATCCCCATCCCGACGAGCAGCATCACATAGAGCAGCGCCACGACACGCGGGCGCTTGTCTGGGGGCGCAAGATCAGTGGCAAGTGCAAGGCCGGCCGTCTGGGTCGTATGCAGCCCTGCCCCGACAAGCAGAAAAGCGAGGCCAGCACCGACCTGTCCGATCCAGGCTGGCCCATGCGTGTCACCTGAAAGGATGAGCAGCGAGAAGGGCATGATGGCAAGCCCGCCAAACATCATCAGCGAACCGAACCAGATATAAGGCCCGCGCCGCCAGCCGAAGACCGAGGTATGCGTGTCCGACTTGTGGCCGATCAGCGCGCGTAGCGGCGCAAAGACCAGCGGCAGGGAAATCATCAGCGCCACCATCCAGGCCGGCACCGACAGCTCGACAATCATCACCCGGTTCAGCGTTCCGGCGAGCAGCGTCAGCACGATCCCGACACTGACCTGGAAGAGAGACAGACGCAGAAGGCGGCCGAGCGGCAAGTCATCGCTTGCCACATCGGCGAAAGGCAGGAGCTTGCGGCTCACACCCTTCCACGCATCTGCGAATTTCGGTCTCTCAGTCCTCATCTCGCTGCCTGCATGGCGTGGGAGATGTAGAAGCCGGACTTTACACGCGCCGAATTCAGAATGCGGTGGTCAGACAGGGTCGCGCGGACGTCTTGTTCGCTGTGCGGTTTGATCGCTGGCGACCTGTCACCGCGCGGGAAGAGTTTGCCGACCGTATGCATGACGCTCAGCAGCGGCGTGCTTGGCGCGAAGGTGAACATGCAGGACTGGCTCGAAAGCTCGATCAGCCTGTGAACCGTGGCCTGGAAGTCGGCGAGATCGTAATGGATCACCGAATCCATCGCGACGACATAGTCGAAACCGCCGCCTTCCGGGTTCAGCATGTCGCCAACCGTGAAATGGACCCGGCCTGGCAGCGACAGGGATTTTGCCCGCTCGGCGGCCAGTTCAACCAGGGATGAGGACAGATCGATCGCCATCACATCGGCGCCACGGGCGGCTGCTTCAACAGCCAGCTGGCCGGTCCCGCAGCCTGCATCGAGCACGCGCGCGCCGCGCAGATCGGC
>NZ_JBARZC010000500.1:0-2602 GCF_049649345.1 Henriciella sp.
CGGGCCACCTGCCTGAGGGGGCATGAGGGAGTAAACCGATGTCGCGTAACTGGCTGACAGACTTCAAATATGAAGACGGCGCATGGCTCGTAAAAAAGACCGGCCACCGCGTGCCGGCGAATCGTCAGCTTGCGAACGACGTTTTCACCTGGCTCACCTTCTATACCCTCGCCCAATCCTGGCGCACATGGCGCCGCATCACCGGCCACAAGCGCCCGACCATCGCCTTCCATCCCGACAAGCCGCGCCCCTGGTACTTCATCTGGCCTGTCATGCACGCTTCGGGCGCAAAGCTCATCTCGGATGTCTCGAGCGCCGACATCGTCTTCCAGTTTGATGATTCCACCCATGCCGACCATTCTGTCCCTGTGACAAAACCCGGCGCCAAACTCGTCAATTTCGAGTGCACCGACATCTCCAAATCCAACGTCGCCGAAGCCTTTGAAGTGGCTTCGGGCTACAGCCTCAAAGTCGACCCCCGCGTCTATGAAGGCCCGATGGTCGAGAAGTCCGAAAAGAATGCCTGCCATGATGGCCGCATCATCGAAGGCCCTCTGGAGCCAGTCGAAGGCAAGACCTATCAGCGCCTGATCGACAATGAGATCGATGGCGGCCTGGTCGAGGATCTCAGATGCTGCATTGTGGGCGGCGAACCGGCTGTCGTCTTCCGCAAGCGCCGCGACCTCACCCGCCGCTTTCTCAATGAGAATGCCCAGGTTTTGCTCGACGAGCCTCGCAAATGCTACACGGCTGATGAAATTGCTGTGATAAAAGGCTTCGCAGCAGAAATCGGTCTGGATTGGGGCGGAGTCGATGTGTTACGCGACCGCTCAACAGGCCGAATCTATATTGTTGATGCGAACAAGACGGATATGGGCCCGCCCGTGGCGTTGAAGCTTGGTCACAAGCTGAAATCGACCCGCCGCATGGCGCGCGCCTTCGTCAACGCATTTACAACGAAGCGGTCAGTCTAGAATCGCCTGACGTTAGATAAAGGCGGACACAGAAACTGCCGAAGAGGTCCTCCCATGGGCATTCCGTACATTAAGACGATCGACTTCGAATACGGAAAAGTCGAGCAGGTCTCCCCCCTTATCCGCCGCGTGATTGCGAACAATCCGGGGCCGTTCACCTTTGTCGGAACCGGTGTTTACATCATCGGCAAGGACGAGGTCGCCGTGATCGATCCCGGCCCCATGGATGAGGAGCATTTCGAGGCGCTGAAATCAGCCCTCAAGGGCGAGACCGTGACCCACGTCCTCGTCACGCATGGCCACTCAGACCACTCCCCGCTCGCCCAGCCCCTCGCAGACTGGGCCGGCTGCAAGACCTACGCAAAGAATTGCGGCGTGCCGACCGCCAAGGGCGAGCTTGGCTCTGCCGATGATCTCGGCTTCGAGCCGGATGTGCTGATCGGCGATGGCGACGTCATATCGGGCCCCGGCTGGACGCTCGACGTGATCGAGACGCCGGGCCATACCTGCAATCATCTCTGCTTTGGCCTGCGCGAAGAAAATGCCTGCCTCAGCGGGGACCACATCATGGGCTGGTCGACGACGATCGTCGCGCCGCCGGATGGCAATATGAGCGACTACATGGCCTCGCTCGACAAGATCGAAGCCCGCAATTTCGACATTCTCTGGCCGACGCATGGATCACCGGTGCGCGAGGATGTGCATGGCTTCATCGGGGCCTATCGCCAGCATAGGCTCGACCGCGAAGCGGCGATCATCAAACACCTGAAATCCGGCGAAACCGACATCAAGCGCATGGTCGAGGTGATGTATGCCGATGTCGACAAACGCCTGCACCCGGCCGCCGCCATGTCTGTCCTCGGACACATGCTGAAACTGGTCGAGGAAGGCCTCGTCAAAACGAGCGACGCCGAACCGACCGTCCGCTCCACCTTCACGTGGAAGGCGCTGCAGAAGACGGGCTAGTCCCCATCGACCTGCTGGCTCCTAGGATTTCCGGAAGCCCAGCCCCTCCGCAATCGATTTCACAGTCTCGACCCGCCCCGGTGCGGCCTTGTTCACCAGCGCCCAGTAGCGCTCGAGCGTTTCGGCATCGGCCGTGTCAGGCGTGCCGCTATCGAAGGGCGGATGCGGGTCATATTCGATGGAGAGCTGGATAAATTTCGCGTGCGCCTCACCCCGGATCCGGGCGGCCAGCGCAAGCGCGAAATCAATCCCGGACGTCACGCCGCCACCCGTCAGCCGGTTCCTGTCGAGCACGACACGCTGTTTCACCGGGGTCGCCCCGAAGAATGCAAGCTGCTCGTGCGAGGCCCAGTGGGTGGTGGCTTCATAGCCCTTGAGCAGGCCCGCGGCACCGAGCACCAGCGCGCCGGTACAGACGCTGGTCACCCAGTCTGCGCTGGCGCCGATCCTGCGCACCCAGTCGAGCGCCGCCGCATCCTGCATCACATCGACGGTGCCGAACCCGCCGGGCACGCAGAGGATATCGGCGTACGCGGCCTCGTCGAACGTCTTTGTCGGCAGAAGCGCGAAGCCGGAATCGGTCGCCACGGGCTCGCGCGTCTTCCAGACAAGATCGAGCGTGACATTACCAAGCCGCGAGAGCACCTGCGCCGGGCCTGTCA
>NZ_JBARZC010000501.1:0-2214 GCF_049649345.1 Henriciella sp.
ATATCAGTCTGGCGGACCTGGGAGAGGATAATGTCGCAAACTTCTCGCAGCGCCTTGTCCCCGGCGGCATGGCCGAAATTGTCATTCACGGCCTTGAAGCCATCGAGGTCGAGATAGATCAGGCAGAGCGGCAGCTCGTGGCGCGCCGCAAGTGCGATTTCGCGGCTGAGTTCGCGCTCGAAGGCGCGCCTGTTGAAGACAGGGCAGAGCGCATCATGATCGGCCAGGCGTTCGGCCTCCGAAAGGGCCTGAATCAGGCGGGCCTCACCGGCTCTAAGCTCGAGCACTTCTTCTGCGAGCGCAAGCAGCGCCGCGCGTGTTCTCAACTCCTGGGAGTCAAGGTCGACCCCCACCGCGCGGAGCAGATCGACCGCCGAAGAACGCGGGCGCGCGGTGCCCCCATTCTGTCCACGGTTTTCGCGCGTATCGTCCATTCCATACCTATAGGCGATTACCGCAACGGCATCCACTCACAGCATGCCTTGACGGGGCAAGGCCGGTGCCTATTTTGTGCCGCTTCCTGAAAGGGGGCGAGATGAGCGCAGCACAACCCGTTGTCGGGGTCATCATGGGCAGCCAGTCGGACTGGCCGGTCATGAAACTGACCTGCGAGATGCTCGAGAAACTGGGCGTCGCCCATGAAGCGAAGATCGTCTCGGCGCACCGCACGCCGGACCGGCTTGCAGAGTACGCAAAGTCGGCCAAATCACGCGGCCTCAAGGTTATCATCGCAGGCGCAGGCGGGGCCGCGCACCTGCCAGGCATGACAGCCGCCATGACGCCGCTGCCCGTCCTTGGCGTACCGGTCCAGTCGCGCGCGCTCAGCGGACAGGACAGCCTGATGTCTATCGTCCAGATGCCCAAGGGCATACCCGTCGGAACGCTTGCAATCGGTGAGGCGGGCGCAGCGAATGCCGGCATCCTCGCGGCGTCCATCATCGCCCTGGAAGATGCGTCCGTGGCCGATAAGCTCGATGCGTTCCGCGCCGAACAGACCGCAAGCGTCGCTGACGAGCCTGAAGGATGAGCCCACTCCCGGCCGGATCCGTCATCGGAATTCTCGGCGGCGGACAGCTCGGCCGGATGATTGGCAGCGCGGCCGCGCGGCTCGGCTTCGATGTCCACATCTATGCCCCGGATGACAGCCCGCCCGCCGCGCGCGTCGCCGCGCTCCACTGGCAGGGCACCTATGATGACCGCGATACGCTGCGCCAGTTCGCCGAAAGCTGCGACGTCATCACCTATGAGTTCGAGAATATCCCTGTCGAAACCGTCGAGTTTCTCGTGTCGCTGGGCGCGACTGTGCGGCCCAGCGCCAAATCGCTCGAAACCTCGCAGGACCGTCTGACAGAAAAGCGCTTCCTGAACGAGATCGGCATCGAGACCGGCGCTTATGAAGCTGTCGACACTGTCTCCGACCTCGAAACCGCGCTTGAGGCGCTTGGGGCGCGCGGCATCCTGAAGACGCGCCGCGAGGGCTATGACGGCAAGGGCCAGGTGCGCCTGAAGACACGCGATGACCTCGCGGCAGCCTTTGACGCGATCGGCGCGGTGCCGGCGATCCTCGAAGCCTTCGTTCCGTTTGAGCGCGAAATCTCGGTCGTGATCGCGCGCGATGCAGACGGCAATATGGCCGCCTTCGACCCCAGCATGAATGACCATTCCGGAGGCATCCTGCGCACCTCGATCGCGCCCAGCGGTCTGTCTGACACGATCATCGCCAAGGCTGTGAGCATGGGGGAAACCCTCGCGCGCGAGACAGGACATATCGGCGTGCTGGCGCTTGAACTCTTCGTACTGGAAGACGGTACGCTGCTCGCCAATGAGTTCGCCCCGCGCGTCCACAATTCGGGCCACTGGACACCCGAGGGGTGCCTGACGGGCCAGTTCGAGCAACATGTCCGCGCCGTTGCCGGCTGGCCGCTCGGGCCTGTGACGCGCGTCTTCGATGTCGAAATGCAGAATCTTCTCGGCGAAGAGGCGCTCGCCCCGCCAGAGAGCTTTGGCGCAGACGCCGTGGTCACCCTCTACGGCAAACGCGACGCCAAACCCGGCCGCAAGATGGGGCATGTGGTGCGGCGGACTGGCCGGGCCTAGCGCAAACCCAGGAGCCTGGAGCAGAGTGTTCTCGAGCTGGTCCTGCTAAATGATCGATCGCCCGGCGCGTTTCAACATCAGGAAGTAAACGACAAACAGGGCCACAAAGATAACATC
>NZ_JBARZC010000502.1:0-3802 GCF_049649345.1 Henriciella sp.
ACACGCTGAACGATATGGCCGCCGACGCGGCCGCGCTGATAGAGGCGCTCGGGGCTGAGAAGGCAGACGTGATGGGCTTTTCCATGGGCGGCATGATCGTCCAGCTGATGGCGCTCAATCATCCCGAACGCGTGCGCACGCTGATCCCTGTCATGACAACGTCTGGCGACCCGTCCCTGCCGCAATCGTCTGAAGAGGCCCAGAAAGCGCTGACCGCTGTGCCGGAATTCCGCAGCGCCGACGCGATCGGCGATCTCGCGGCCCAGTCGCGCCGTGTCATCGGCTCGCATGAGACTGTCCGCAACGCAGACGAAGACGTGAAGGCGATGGCCATCCGCTGCTTCGAGCGCTCCGACCGGCCGATGGGCGTGGCGCGCCAGTACGCCGCCATCCTCGCCCAGCCGCGCTGGCATGAGCGGCTATCGGATCTCGACGTGCCGACGCTCGTCCTGCATGGCGCGCAGGACCCGCTGATCCGGCCCGCTGCCGGAGAGGATATCGCCAAACGCATCCCGGGCGCAGAAATCGAAATTATCGACAAATGGGGCCATGACATGCCCGAGAAGATGGTGCCGGTCCTGCTTAACCGGATCGTGCCCTTTCTCGGCAAACATGTGCCGGAAGAGGCCCGCGCGGACGCCGGCGCATGAGCGACAAGACCGTCCGCGCCGAACGCGATGGCAAGGTGCTGGTCATCACAATTGACCGGCCGGGCGTCCGCAATGCGGTCGACAAGGATACCGCACTCGCCCTCTTCCAGGCCTTTCAAGGCTTCGAGACCGACCAGACCGTCTCGGTCGCCGTGCTGACCGGCGCCGGTGGGAATTTCTGCGCCGGCGCTGACCTCAAGGCTGTCTCGGAAGGCCGCGGCAATCCTGTAGATCCGGAAGGCGACCTTGGCCCGATGGGGCCGACGCGGATGACGCTGATCAAGCCTGTCATCGCCGCTATCGAGGGCTACGCCGTCGCCGGGGGCATGGAGCTCGCGCTCTGGTGCGACTTGCGCGTTGTCTCTGAGACGGCCCGCTTTGGTATCTTCTGCCGCCGGTTTGGTGTGCCGCTGATCGATGGCGGCACGATCCGCCTGCCGCGCCTGATCGGCCAATCGAGGGCCATGGATTTGATCCTGACCGGACGCGAAGTCGGCCCGGATGAAGCCATGGCGATCGGACTTGCCAATCGCCGCGCACCAGCAGGCGAGGCGCTCACCGCCGCAAAGTCGCTCGCCGAGGAGATCGCCGCCTTTCCTTCGCTTTGCATGCGGACAGACCGGCTCTCCGTGCTGCGCCAATGGAGCCTCGACGAGGCCACCGCGCTCAAGGCCGAAACCCAGGGCGGGCTGAAAGTCATCCAGTCCGGTGAAACCCAGGCCGGCGCGACGGACTTCAAGTCCGGCAAGGGCCGGCACGGGAAGTTCTAGCAGCGGCCCGCTTTAATCAGTTTTGGCAAGCATGGCGTGAGGGACCGCGATACCAGCCGCCACTCGCCCCCTTCCTTCAAATAGACGCTCATGAATTTCAGGGGCCCGAACCGGCCGACCGGTCGCACCACGCCGTCTATATCGAGCCGGCCCGTCACGGTAGCCACGTTCCTTTGAAAGGACACCGATTGGCCTGTTAGGGTGATGTCACTGGCGTCAAAAGCGGCGACACCTGCAAGCGCTGCGGCCTTGTCTTCGACCATGCCTCCAGGCGCCACCACGACCAGAGATGGCACCGAAGCCGCATTGAGCTGATCTCTCTGGTTATCGACGATGACCGACCGGAAGATCGCTTCATTCAATCGCAACAGGTCTGCTTCGTCCTCAGGGCCGACAGACGTCGCCGTAGTCGCGCAGGCTGCCAAAATCAGGGTGAACAAAATCACGGCACCGGGCATCGCAGATTTCATGGTTTATTCCTTTCCTGTCACCAGCCGCCACCACCGCCGCCGCCGCCTCCGCCGCCGGAGAAACCGCCGCCGCCAGAGCCTGATGAGCTGGAGCTTTGCGGCATGGAGCTTGTCACAGCCGAACTGATATTGCTCGTGATCGCCTTGTTCATCCGGCCCCAGCCGCCAGACCGGCTCGACATGTGCGCCCATCCCGGATTATAGGCCGCCGCTTCCTGGGGCAGCAGCTTCTCGAAATGCTTGGTCCAGGGCTCCTCGACGCCGAGCGCGATGGCGTAGGGCAGGAATGTCTCGTACCGCGCCGTCGTCATTGGCGGCGGCCGGCCTGTCCCGACTTCAGCTGCATTGAGCTGTAGCTTCTCGGCCTTTTCGAGATAGAGCTTGAAGCCCTCAATCTCGGCGCGCACCTTCTGGCCCTTGGCCGTAGCAGCCGGCATCAGGTACATGAAAAGCCCATTCAGCGCCGCGAGCGCGACGATCAGCCCCGTCAGCCAGACAGACCAGGACGGCGAATGATTGATCGCAAACACGATCGCGATGGCCGATAGCGCGATCGCGACAATCGTATAGCCGAGATTCCATTTGAAATAGTCACTGCCGAACCGGTTCGAGAGCTTTTTGCGGAAGGCGGTATAGGACTTTGTGAACTGGCTATTATACTTGTCGCCAAGGATCAGCTCGCCGCCTGAAAAGAGCTTCCGGTCAAGCAGCGCTTCTTCCTGTGGCAACTGATCGGTTGGGGCCTGTTTTGGCGTCAGGTGGATCTTCTTCTTGTCGTCGGCGTCAATGTCCACCAGGCCCTTGATCCCAAGGTTCACCAGCGTCGCGATCAAGGCGTCATGCCCCCGGAAGCCGCGATTGTAGATGTGGTGGACGGCCGCCGGTGAATAGCCTTTCGGCGCGGAATAGCGGGGGAAGACCGGCTCCTTTGGCGGGTCGCGCCCGACCCGGTCCCAGGACCGGTAGAGGAAGACAAAAACGCCGACAAGCGACAGGAGCAGCACAGCGAGCGAGCCATTTCTCTGCCACCAGAGGCTTGAGATGTCGCCTGCCGAGGGCGGATCGATCACACCTTTTTCGATCGCGACGGCAACGCTCAGTCCTTCATTTGCGCGCAAGGGCTCTGTCGTCTCGAAGAGATATTCATCGCCGTCGCGTTCAAACCGGTAAGCCGTGCCGGTTTCGCCGAACGCGCCGGTATACCCCGATTGCTGAACGAATTGCGCGCCATCCGGGAAGTCGATCCGCGCCGTTGCCGTCAGGATCGGGAAAGCCCAATAAAGGCCGGTCACGTCCCAGTAGAGCTCGTCATATTCATCGAAGTATCGGATCTGGTTTTTCACCCGGTAGCGGATGACATAGACATGTTCTCCGCGCGGAAGGATGTAATCGGTCTTGCCGATCCGGATGCGCCAGGCATTCCCGTCTGTTTCCGTCTCATAGGGTTCGCGCTGGCCGTCCCGCTGGACGGAGAGCACATCATAATCATAGCGCAGCTTTTCGCCGTCCTCTTCCTGCGAGAAATAGCGCGGCAGGTCGCGGAAGATGCCGCGGCGGATCTGGACGTTTTCCGCCGTCAGCGTGATCGTCTCGGTGACGACAATGTCGCCATCCTGCTCGACCTCGATCACCACGTCGAACCGGTGGATGACCTCTTCGGCGATGGCCGAGAAGCCGCACCAGAGAACAATTGCGAGAAGACAGACGTATCGCATCATCAGGAGGCGGGCCCGAAATCTACCTCTGGAACGGCCCGTTCAGCCGTCAGGATTTCAAAATACTGCGCCTGCTGAAACCCGAACGGCCCTGCAACCATGCTCGACGGAAAGCTCTCGACAACCGTGGTCAGCTCGCGCACCGCGCCAGTGTAAAAACGCCGCGCCATCTCGATCTTGGTGTCCGTGTCTGAGAG
>NZ_JBARZC010000503.1:0-3320 GCF_049649345.1 Henriciella sp.
ATCCGCGCTTCGTTGCGAATCGCACGGCCGCCGACCGCGACCGGGTCGTTGAACGGAATGAAGGCACTGATCGGTGCGCCGAAGAAGGCGACAGGCAGGTTGAAAGCGGCCTGGCCGCAGTCCACGCCGCGAACACCGTCAGGGTTACAGGGGTTGAACGGGTTATCACCCGGCGTCGCCACGTTGAAGGCAATCGTCCGGTTCTGCTGCTGGGTGAACTGACGGTTCGAGTAAAGTGCCTCGAAGAAGGCACTTGTGTTCAGATCGTCGCCGAACCCGTATTCGCCATAGGTGAAGGCCGAGAATGTTTCGACTTCTGCCTGAACGTCAGCAGCGCGTGACTGTTCGGAGCCGATGTTCTGATAGAAAGGCGAAAGAATGTCGACCTGGAGGGTGCCGTCAGGGCCGAGGATGTCGTTGAAGCCGAGGACGTTGGAGTCCGAATAGTTCGGCACGCCGACATTTGTCGTTCCTGGCGTGTAGTAAAGCGACCCGAAGCTGGCGCTCTCCTGCGGCAGAGGATCAATCCAGATACGGTTGATACCAAATGCAAGGTTACAGTCGATTTCCGAGGCCGAGTTGAAGCTGTTGACCGAGGTATCCTGGTCCCGGATTTCGCCGGTGGTGGTCACCTCATAAGGGGTCGCACAATCGCCGAAGACGTCCGGACGGTCCCGGAGGCGCAGATTCTGCTGTTTGGTCCATTCGCCGCCGAAGCCCATGAAGCCCCGGTCATTGCTGACGCCCCAGTTTGCGGACACGAACTGGCTGCCGCCGCCGCCGCCTTCAGCAGTTGGGTTGGACCAGGATCCTTCGACCTCGAAACCGTCGAAGTCCTTGCGCAGGACAACGTTGACAACGCCGGCCACGGCGTCGGAGCCGTAGATCGAAGATGCGCCGTCGAGGAGAACGTCGATCCGGTCGATGAGAGAGGAGGGGATGAGGTTCAGGTCAGGAACGCCCGGTGCGCCTTCGACACCTGAGGCGCCGAGACGGCGGCCGTTGACCAGGGTCAGCGTACGCGCGGCGCCCAGGCCGCGAAGGTCGATCGTGGAAGCGCCAGGACCGTTGTCGAGCACGAACCCGTTAAAGGTCGTATCGATCTGCAGGCCGGTTGAGGCCGTGCTTTCCTGAAGCAGGCTTGCCGCGTCCACCAGGCCGATATCGCGGCTGACTTCGCCGGAAATGACTTGTACAGGTTTGATGCTGTCGAACTCGCTGCGCACGATGCGCGAGCCGGTGACAACAACCCGCTCCTGGCGGGCCTCATCATCGTCTTCGACTTCTTCGATAACGACAGGAACGTCGCTTTCATCAGCATCCTGAGCGACGGCAGCGCCGGCCCAGACACCGCCTGCAGCCGACGCGATGAGCGTGGTCGCAAACAGTTTCTTTTTCCAGATATCTTGGGTCAATATGACCTCCTCCAATAAGCGCCCACGCGATTTGGGTCCCCAAACCGGTAGGCCTTCCCTGACACATTGTGAGACTGGTCGACGCCCGAGCAGCCATCGACCGCACGCTAGGCGGGGCGCTTAAACAAGGTCAACGGATTTATGACAGATCATTCATTCGCAGGCGCAAAAGAGGCGAAAGTGTGTCAATCTGGACACATCTTTCTTAAGGCCGTCTCGCGAGCGCAAGTTCGTTGCTGCGGTTGTGGAGTCTTGAGGCTGAATTCACCAGCGCGTTGCAATTCCGACATATTTTCGTCCATTCGAGAAGGACGACTGGCGACTACCAGAGCCGCGAGCCTCAAAATCAGTCTCTGTGATGTATTCTCAGCGCAGCGAGACCCTGAGCGGGGGGATTATCGCTTTTGTCTGTCTGGGAGAAGAAGCTGGTGCCGCGAGACAGAATTGAACTGTCGACCTCGTCATTACCAATGACGCGCTCTACCACTGAGCTACCGCGGCGTTTACGCTAGCGTGGGGTGCCCTTAGCTTAAGCGGCGAATGATGAAAAGACCGTTTCGGGAGGTTCACTGAACAAATGGCTGCAAAAGACAGTGAGAAGACCCGCGAGGCCCGGCTGAAGGCGGCCCTGCGCGACAATCTTAAAAGGCGCAAACAGGCGGCCAGGAAGGTCCGTGACGACGACGCATCGAGCGATGGCAAGTCCGCGAAGGAAGACGAGGCGTAAACGCTGCGGCAAGGCTTTGGGCAGAAGGGTCACATTCCTGCCTTTCCCGCGCCGCGCAGCGCACTATAACGGCTCGCCATGGACAAATTAAAGATCATAGGCGGCAAACCGCTTTCCGGCACGATCCCGATTTCGGGCGCGAAGAATTCAGCCCTCAAGCTGATGGCAGCCTGCCTGCTCACGCCTGAGCCGGTGACGCTGAAGAATATGCCGAATCTCGCCGATACCCGCTTTCTATCACAGCTGCTGGCGACGCTTGGTGTAGAAGTCTACTGGCCGAAGGGCCAAACGGAATGCCGGCTGAATGCCGCAGAACTGTCCTCGACCATCGCGCCGTATGAGCAGGTGCGGAAGATGCGGGCGAGCTTCAATGTGCTCGGGCCGCTTCTGGCGCGCTATGGCCATGCGACGGTGTCGCTACCGGGCGGCTGCGCGATCGGCGCGCGGCCTGTCGATCTGCACCTGAAAGCCTTCGAGGCGATGGGCGCCGACCTGCTGGTCGAGGAAGGCTATGTGAAGGCCGCCGCGATCCACGGTCTCAAAGGCGCGCATATCGTGTTTCCGTTCGTCTCTGTCGGCGCGACCGAGCACGCCATGCTGGCCGCGACGCTGGCCCAGGGCGAGACCGTACTGGAGAATGCCGCGCGCGAGCCGGAGATTGCCGATCTGGCGGACTGTCTCAATTCCATGGGCGCCAAAGTGTCCGGCGCAGGCACGGCAACGATCACGATCGAGGGCGTCGAAACGCTGAAAGGCACCACACATGACGTGATGGCCGACCGGATCGAGGCTGGCACCTATGCCATGGCGGTCGCGGCAGCTGGCGGCGATGTGACGCTCACCAATGCGCCTGTCGCGGCCCTCAGCGCGCTCAACCATGCGCTTCGCAATGCCGGCGTTGAGGTCGATACTGACAAGGATGCGGCCACGGTGCGCATCCGGCGCAATGGCACAAAGCTCAAGGCCGTCAGTATCGATACCGCGCCACACCCAGGCTTCCCGACAGATTTGCAGGCGCAATTCATGGCGCTCATATCGCTGGCTGAGGGCACGAGCATCATCCGCGAGAACATTTTCGAGAACCGCTTCATGCATGCGCCTGAACTCTCGCGTCTTGGCGCGAATATCGCGGTGCGCGGTCATGAGGCAATCGTCACGGGGATTGATGCGCTGAAGGG
>NZ_JBARZC010000504.1:0-2313 GCF_049649345.1 Henriciella sp.
TGCTCCGGGACGGTCTAGGTCCAGTAGAGTCATGCTGCGGCTCCTTCTTGGAAATTCAGGCCCTCGACCCGGTCTTCGAGTTCGTCGCCAGCACGGCGGAGGGCTTCGAGTGTGTCTTCGTCCGGGCTCCAATAGGCGCGGTCGCTTGCTTCGAGCAGGCGGCCAGCAAGCCGGGCACTGGATTTCGGATTGAGGTCTGAAAGCTTGCGGCGCATCTCTTCGTCGAGGACGAAGGTTTCGCCGATTTTCTGATAGACCCAGGCGTCGACCTGGCCTGTCGTGGCCGACCAGCCGAGCGTATTTGTGACATGCGCCTCGATCTGGCGAACGCCCTCATAGCCGTGGCGCAGCATGCCCTCATACCATTTCGGATTGAGCGCGCGCGTGCGGGTTTCGAGCGCAACCTGTTCGCTCAGTGTGCGGACACATTCGGCGCCATTCGTCTGGTCACCAATATAGACTTGCGGCGCTTCGCCCGTGACGCTTTTGACTGCCTGGGCAATCCCGCCCAGCGTATCGAAATAATGGTCGATCGTGGTGATGCCGAGCTCGACCGATTCAAGGTTCTGATAGGTGAAATCAACGTCGCCCAGAATGCTGTTGAGAAGCTCCGGCTGCGCGGTTGGCGCATCCTTGCTGCCATAGGCAAAGCACTTGCGCTGCGAATAAGTATTGGCCAGTTCGCTCTCGTCTTCCCAGCAGCCGGCATCGATCAGCTGGTTGACGTTCGAGCCATAGGCGCCCTGTGCGTTCGAAAAGACCCGCAGCGCCGCTGTCTCAAGATCGCAGCCATGCGTCTTCTGGTAGGCAAGCGTATGGGCCCGCACGAAGTTCTGCTCCAGCGGCTCGTCTGCCATCGCCGCAGCATGGGCGGCCTGCGCGATGAGGCGCGATTGCAGCGGCAGGAGGTCGCGGAAAATACCCGACAGGGTGACCACAACATCAATGCGCGGGCGGCCCAGCTCTTCCAGCGGGATCAGCTCCGCGCCGCAAAGCCGGCCATAGAAATCAAGCTTCGGTGTCGCCCCGATCAGCGCCAGCGCCTGAGCCAGCTGCACGCCTTCGCTTTTGAGATTGTCACAACCCCAGAGCACCATGGCGACGGTCTCGGGCAGTTTCTTGCCGTCGGCGATCGCCCGGTCGAGCAGGATCTGCGCCTGGCGCGCGCCATCGCGCACGGCAAAACCGGTCGGCAGGCGGCAGGGGTCAAGCCCATGAATATTGCGCCCTGTCGGCAGAATGTCGGCATTGCGGATAAGATCGCCGCCAACCACCGGCCGGGTAAAGCGCCCATCGAGCGCATGGATCAGCGCTGGCAGTTCCTGATTGTCACATAGTTTCTGGTTGATGTCGCTCAGCCGTTCGATCAGCTCGCGGCGCTTCGGCGCCAGCTTGAGCGCGGCCATAGGGCCACCCTGCACCAGGCTTGCGATCACATCCTCGCCAAGCGCTTCGTCATCACTCGCCTCAGCCATCGCAGACAAAAGCTCGACGCGTTCCTCGGCCGTCGGCGCCTCGCCCGCGACGTGCAGGCCATGCGGGATCAGCGAGGCTTCGACTTCATGAAGCGCGGCGCGCAGGGCCTCGATGATGGTCGAAGGGTCATTGCTGGGCGCAAGCGTGAAATCAAGCTCGCCAGCCTGCGTTGTGATATCGGTGAACAGGCGCGCGCGTAGGTCTGCATGGTCCGGATCTGTGGCCGACCAGCGGGCAATGTCCTGCTGCAGCTCGCGCAGCTCATTATAGATCGAGGCTTTGACCACAGGCGGGGTCAGATAGCTGATCGTGGTCGCGGCAGACCGGCGCTTGGCGATGGCCGCCTCTGACGGATTGTTGGCCGCATAGAAATAGATGTTCGGCAGATCGCCAATAAGATAATCAGGCCAGCATTCCGCGCTGAGGCCGACCTGCTTGCCCGGCATGAATTCGAGCGCGCCATGCGTGCCGAAATGCACAATCGCATCGGCCTCGAATGTCTCTCTCAGCCAGCGATAATAGGCGGCAAAAGCGTGCGTCGGCGCAAACCCCTTCTCGAAGAGGAGGCGCATCGGATCGCCCTCATAGCCGAAGGCGGGCTGCAGGCCGACAAAGACGTTGCCGAACCGCGCGCCGTAAATCTCGATCGCCTGCCCGCGCACCTGTTGGCGACCGGGCGATGGCCCCCACTGGGCTTCGATCTCGTCAAGCCGGGTTTCACGGGCCACATGCTGGTCGGAGGTCACCCGGTCATGAACGTGGGCGTCCGACATGATCTGGTCGCCAAGCACGGCGTCGCGCAGCGCCTCTGGAGTAGCCGGAATTTCGATGTCGTAC
>NZ_JBARZC010000505.1:0-4990 GCF_049649345.1 Henriciella sp.
AAAGGGCTCCTTCTTTGTTGGAAATTCTCCGAGAGTCGGATCGAATGGATCGCTCGGACGTACTCCTGTTTCATCAAGATCAAATTGCAGGATGTCCCGGTTATAGAGAATCTCGGAGCTTGGCGCCTGCGAATAGGCCGCGAACAGGGAGTAAAGACGCCTGCCGCCCCCCTCGCCAGATATTGCTTCACATCCGCCATCCGTTCTGGCAGGGAGCGGGCGTTTGCATGCGGCCCACTTATCGGTTGCTCCAAATGTCAGGCCCAGGGCCAAATCGAGTGTGATCGCGCTTTCAGATCCATCAGCGCTGACGTCCGCCCCTATCTCAACGCCTTTGGGTTTGGCCTGCGCGAACTGAGACGGGTCCTTAACGATCATCAGGCCACGGGTGAATTCAGTGTCTTCGTTCTTTTTTGGTTTTGCTCCTGCGGCGCTAATAGGAGTGGGGTTGGCAGCCAGAGGTTTCTCCTCGCGCCGAGGTGGTCGGTGATCATCTGCCGCTTCGTATGTTGGCAGGATCGTCGATGCGACCTGGTCGGAGATACTGGCGCCCGCAACAAACACGTCATCGACTGCCGTCATCAGGGGATTGGAGACCGTGTCGTCAAACGGGACGCTGTTTCTCGGGCCAACACAATAGACGGCAATTGACGGCCTGCCGCCGATATAATCAGCGACATATACACTCTCAAAATCAAATTGCTCTTTGCCGTTCGGTCTGGAAGCTGCGTCCACGAAACGGCTGCTTCGCGTCTTGTGCATCGATGTACCCGAACACGGTGCGTCGACGCAGATAGCGGCTGACCAGACCGGCTGGATAAAAACGGACCGGGTGGGTTCAGTTGCAACCCAATCGGAGGCCTTCGCTTTGTTGAAAAGGTAAAGCAGGGCCTTCCGGATCTCGCCAGCCGGTTTGTCGGCTGCAAACAGGACTGAAGACTTGTAGCCATGGTCCATAGTCGCGGTCGCTTCTGCCGGCGGCTTGCACGCCGCGCCAGGAAGTGTCGTTCGGCATGCCAGCACGTCATTATCGTCAAATTGTCGTTGATCTGCGGTCTTTGAATACTTGAAGTGGTCTTCAGCCGTCTGCAGCACGACATCGATGCTGAGTTTTTCCACGATGGGAGCATCATCTGGCCAATTATTTGATAGTTCTTCGCGCGCCGATGCGAGGGCTGTTTCGCACTTCGTCTCCAATTGCGACCTGAACTCGATGATCGGATCAGCCTGTGCAGCACACGCAGACCAAGACAAAAATGCCACGACAATTGAAATTCGAACGAGCATCACCCACCCACACGCTCTGTTATTCCGATCTAAACACAGTCGCCCGCACGCGCCAAGACTCTATTTTAGATTATATGACGCACCGCCTGATTGAGGGGGCGACGTTGGTCCAACCGGTCGAAACTCTATCATATGTCCTATGCCTTCAGTGGTTTCGAATAATAAGTTGGGGCGAGCCACTTCAATTTAGCGCAATGTCGGATGAGGTAGACATCATACCTGTCAGCAATCAAATCTCTGGAAGGCAAATGGATGCGTGATCTTCGGCAGCGCGTTTCACCATGCCTCTGTCAGAGATCAGGGATTCGACGGCTGTGTTGCCGTGCGACCAATGCACTTTGGAATGAGATCAGATCGGTAGAGATTGAACTTGATGGAATAGTGTCTTCAGGAGATGAAGGTCGTTCTCTCAGGGTAATAGATCATGGACATTCCCACGCTTGCTGAAAACCTGGCTCAGGGTGCCTATCGCTATGAGGTGATCTGCCAGAATGGGAAATGCAAACGTGGCGCGCTTGTCCTGGGCGAGACATTCCCGCAGCACTGGACGGTGATTGATCTCAGAAGGTGGCTTTATTGTTCTTCCTGCGGCGAGCGCAAGGTCGAGGTCTTTCCGAGATGGGAAGCGCCTGTCACAAAGGGCGGCCTTCGAGTTTCCCTCTCGCGAAAGCAGTCTCGTGTGTAATCTCTATCGCCACCACATACCGATCTCGGATCTTCGTCTGTTTGTTGAACAACTGGACCTGCCGCTGGCGGTGGCGCCGGGGCTCGGCAATCTCGAGCCGGCCTATGTCGGCGCTGACCAGGATGGGCCTGTCCTGCACAGGCGTGAAGGTAGGCTGGCGCTAGCCATGATGCGCTGGGGGTTTCCGCCGACAAGTGCCAGGACCAGCACGGGCAAGTGGGCGGCGCCGATTACCAATATTCGCAATCTCGAGAGCCGGTGGTGGACGAATGTGAACCGGCAGTGGCTGATGGAGGCAGAGTATAGATGCCTTGTGCCATTCTCGTGCTTTGCCGAACCTGTTCCCGCCGGGGGGCGAAGCAATGCCTGGTTTGCGCCGAGCGGCCAGGACTTCGCCTTCATGGCAGGTATCTGGCGGCCGTGGTCCGGCGACACACGACTGGCGCCTGTCGAGGGAAAGAAGACCCGCCAGCGTGTTCCGGCCGAGCTCAACCTCTATGCGTTCCTGACGACTGAGCCAAACGGCGTGGTCGCGCCAATCCATCCCAAGGCGATGCCTGTTGTTCTGACCGAAAAGGACGAATGCGCCGAGTGGCTGTCAGGCGGTGAGCAAAGCCTTCGGCTTCAGCGGCCATTGCGTGATGAGCTTCTCGATCTGGTGTCGAGCGAGGAGAAAAGCGTCTGAGGGTGGCGAGCCTATGTGCTTGGCCGACCCGTCAAAGCATTTCGGCCTGGCGCTGCGCTTCTGGTTACGGCCATCCTTTTCGGCCAGCTGCATTTCCCGGGTCGCTCCAGGGTGGGGCAGGAGCGGCTCGCGCATCCTGAAAGATGAGCGAAACGCTTCAATTGGATATCGCATATGCGTACTCGAAACCGGAACGCTTCCTCAGAGAAACCGGCCCCTTGCACGACACGCAAAATATTGAGCTCACTGTTTGCGCAACTGCGCTGATGCCTGCAACCGACGCATCAGCCGCTGTGACTTTGGAGCGCCTGACTATCCGTGGCCCACATGCCTGCTATGGCCGCCTTCATCGCGTTACCGAGATGAACGTGCGACAGTCTTCAGTCCGTCGCTTCCGCCCCTGTTCAGACCTCTTTCACCCAGGCAATGGGGTCCGCATCAGGAAAATGTGCACGATCACGATCCCCACTTGTTGACCCTTTGAGCGGGGGCCAGCGGGGCGCCGGCATCTTGTCCGGAGGGGATGATGGGGTTTCAAGACGTAAGCTGGAAGAAGGGGCTTTATGCGGCCTCTTGGTCGGTGATCGCGATCTGCGGTATTGCTGGTGCGCAGGCGCAGATCTCGATTGAGGCCCAACCCCTCGGCGACGCGCTGCAGCGTCTCAGCGGAGAGGCCGGGATCCCGGTACTTTACGCCGAGGCGGCTGTGGCAGGGCGCGGATCGAGACCTGTGCTTTCAGCTGCCAGCCCCCGGGACGCTGTGGATGCCATGCTGGAGGGGAGCGGGCTGGTGGCGGTCTCGGGACCCGGCAACGGATTTGTGATCCGCGAGGGCGAGGCGCCTCCAGAGGCGCCGGACAATTCACCGGACCGGCCGGCCGATGTGGAGACCCTGCCACTGGAACCGGAAGGTGCGCCGGAGGAGGAAGAAACCGCGATGCGGATCGGACCGGTCACCGTGACCGGCACCAGCCTGCGCGGGATTGCGCCGGAAAGCTCGCCGCTCGATGTCTATGGGCGTGATGACATTGCCCGCTCTGGCGCGGTCTCTGCAGAGCAGTTTGTGCGGACCCTGCCGCAGAATTTCGATGGCGGCTCGACCGAGTTCGCGCCGATCGGCTTTCCAGGCGACAGCGCCTCGCAGCGCAACAATACCTATGCGACCGGAGCCAATCTCCGCGGACTGGGCGCCGGAGCGACGCTGACATTGCTCGATGGCAACCGGCTGGCGCCGACCTCGACGGTCGGCGAGTTCGTGGATCTCTCCCTCATTCCGGTCTCTGCCATCGAGCGGGTCGAAGTGCTGAGCGATGGCGCTTCGTCTATCTATGGTGGCGATGCGGTGGCAGGGGTCATCAATTTCGTCCTGCGGGACGATTTCGAAGGCGCAGAGACCTCGCTGCGCTATGGAACAGCCAGCCAGGGCGGCCTGACGGAGTATCGCGTGTCGCAAGCGGTCGGGGCCGGCTGGGAGAGCGGCAATCTTCTGGCAATCTACGAATTTCTCGACCGCGACAGGCTGAGTCTGGCCGACCGGCCCTCCATCGCCGCGCCGTCGCTCCTCGGCGGAGGCGAGGTGCCGGATACTGGTCCCGTTGACCTCCTGCCGGCACAGGATCGCCACAGCGCGCTCCTGTCCTTCCGGCAGGCAATCGGCAGCAGGCTCGACCTCTCCTCGACACTTCTCTATTCCGACAGGCAGGTCGCAGGATCGAATGTCGGTATCGCGACCTTCACGACTGTCTCCAGGGACAGGGTCAAGTCGGAGACTCTTTCTGCAAGCTTCGGTGCCGATTATACTTTTTCGGACCGGTGGGCCCTGGCCTTCGATGCCAATTACAGCCAGCTGCGCAATGGCAGACGCTTCCAGGTCGTGCTGCCTGACCTGCTCGATCCCGCCATTTCGAGCACGGATTCAAAGCTCTGGTCGGCCGGCCTCCTGATCAATGGCGACGTCTTCGCCCTGCCAGGGGGAATGGTGAAGGCCTCGGTTGGAACGCAGTTTCGCCGCGAGGATTTTGAACTGGCGAATGCGGGCTCGCCCCTCCAGCGCGCCGCCAAACGGGATGTGTCGGCGCTTTACGGAGAGGTCTTCATTCCCGTGATCGGTGAACAGAATGCCCTGCCTGGGGTCCGGCGCCTGGAGCTGAACCTGTCGGGACGGGTCGATGACTATTCCGATTTCGGATCGACATCGAACCCCAAGGCCGGTCTGTTGTGGGCGGTCTCCGAAAAATTCCGGCTCCGCTCCTCATGGAGCACATCCTTCACGCCCCCGACGCTGGGCCAGGTGGGGGCACGCGACCGCGTGGCGGGTGTCATTCCCTATGACC
>NZ_JBARZC010000506.1:0-4040 GCF_049649345.1 Henriciella sp.
CTGGCGCGCGCGACAGCATCATCCAGAAGCTGGAAGAGCTGACATCGGAAAACGCCGATGATCTTGAGCGCATCCGCTTTGCCATCAAGCAGATTGTGGCCGAGCAGGGGATTGAGGCGCGCGTGAAGGGCAGGCGCAAGCAACCTTACTCGATCTGGCGCAAACTCGAAAAAAAGTCGATTTCCTTCCGGGATGTCGCCGACATTTTTGCCTTTCGGATTATCGTCGGCGACGTCACCGAATGCTATCAGTTGCTCGGCGCGTTCCATACGGTCTGGGCATGCCTGCCGGACCGGTTTCGCGACTTCATCTCCGTGCCCAAACCGAACGGCTATGCCTCCCTTCACACCACTGTGCGAGCGTCGGGCAACCGGCTGGTCGAGCTTCAGATCCGCACGGAAGCCAGGGATGATACAGCAGAACACGGCGTCGCCGCGCACTGGACATATAAGAACAGCGAATATGGCTTTGACCTGGAGTCCTCGAAAGCCGCCGGTCTCGACCCGGGCGCCAACCTTCGTGCCTTCGGCGAACTTCTGGCTGACGGGGCCGAGCCGGACGAATTCCTTGAACATGCAAAGCTGGAGATGTTCAGGGAGCACGTCTTCGTGTTCTCGCCAAAAGGCCGCCTGATCATCCTGCCGGGCGGGGCAATGCCGCTCGACTTTGCGTATGCAGTTCATACGGCCGTCGGCGACACGTGTGATGGGGTCAAGATCAATGGCGTTGTCAGGACGCTGCGCACGCCGCTCAAGAATGGCGACGTGGTGGAAATTCTCCGGCGCGAAGAATCCCGCCCTGTCATCGGCTGGGAGGCGCTCACAGTAACGGGCCGGGCCCGGTCTGCCATTCGCCGACTGATCCGCGACCGCGAATATGCGGAGTTCGTGAAACTTGGCCGCACGCTGATCGACCGCGACTTGCGGCGCGCCGGGCTCGACCCGTTTGAAATCGATCTGCCGCGTGTCGCCAAACGCGCTGACTTTGAAACCTCCGAAGCGCTCGCTGAAGCGATTGGCCGAGGCCGCTACGACACGGCGGACTTCATCAGGACAGCGTTTCCGGGCTACGAGGCCGATCAAGCTGTCCTGACAGACAGAACGCTTCTGGCGGACGAGAATGCCGCTCAGATCGTCGCCGGCGAAGACCTGACCCCCGGGATTACGCTCCACCTCGGCGAATGCTGTCATCCTATTCCGGGCGACAGGATCATCGGCCTTCGTGAGCCTGAAAAGGGCCTGGTGATCCATACGATATTCTGTCATCGCGTTGCGGAGTTCGAGGACCGGCCTGACCTCTGGGTCGATCTCAAATGGAATGAGTTGTCGAAGCAGGGCGTGATCGCGGTCGGGCGGATAAGCGTGAGAGCTGTCAACAAGCGGGGCGTCATGGCGAGCCAGTGCTCCGCAGTCGCGCAGGCCGGTGGGAACATCACCCGCGTTCAGACGGGTGAGCGTTCATCCGATTTTCTTCAGCTGATTTTCGATATTGAGGTTGAGGACCTGCGCCATCTGGAGCAGATAAAGGCCGCATTGCGCGCGCTCGCCACGGTGGAAAGCGTCGAACGGCTTGAGGAGACCCAGGATTGACCAATGAAGACGTGCTGAATGTGTTTCGCGAGGCAGGTGCGCTTTTGGAAGGTCATTTCATTCTCTCATCCGGGCGCAGAAGCCCTGTCTTTCTCCAAAAGGCGCTGGTCTTTTCCGAACCCGAGCTCGCGGCGAAACTCTGCTCGGCGCTTGCAGCGAGGATACGAGACACATTCGGCGAGATAGATGTAGTCGCGGGCCCGGCCGTCGGCGGCATCATTCCCGGCTATGAACTCGCGCGCCAGCTAGGCTGCCGGTCGATTTTCGCCGAGCGTGTCGACGGACAGCTTCACTTCCGGCGCGGCTTTTCAATTGCTGAAGGCGAACGCATTCTCATCGCAGAAGATATCGTCACGACGGGCCTGTCATTCCGCGAGACAGTCGAGGCGTTGGAGAAACTTCCAGGTGAAGTGGCCGGGGGCTCGTGTGTGATCGACCGGTCCGGCGGAAAAGCGGATGTTGGCTGCAAGCTCGTCTCGCTCGCCAGCGTCGATTTTCCGGACTACGCGCCCACGGACCTGCCGCCTGAACTTGAGCGAATTCCTGCAGTTAAACCGGGAAGCCGCGGTCTTGCCTGACCGGGTGCCGGAAGGTGTGTCTTGATGATTATCGGCATGGGAAATGATCTTTGTAATATCGAGCGGATTGAGCGCTCGATCGAGCGGTTCGGCGACCGGTTCAAGCAGCGCTGCTTCACAGAGACCGAGATCGCGCTTGCCGAACGTAGGCGCCGCTCAGCCGAAACCTATGCAAAACGGTTCGCGGCAAAGGAAGCGTGCGCCAAGGCCCTTGGTACGGGCGTTCCGCGGCGCGGAGTTCACTGGAAGCATATGGGGGTCGTCAATCTGCCGACTGGCAAGCCGACCATGAAACTCACGGGCGGGGCCGAGAGACGCTTGCGCGAGATGATGCCGGAGGGGCATGAAGCTCTCATCCACCTCACCATCACAGATGATCACCCATGGGCTTCGGCTGTTGTCATCATAGAGGCGGTGCGATTAGAAGCGTCGGCATGAAAAAGGGACGACCAAAACGCACGCGGCTTCGCGCTTCCGCACGGGCGGTCAAGCGTCAACGTCCCGAGCTCGATGAGGCGGAGCGTGCCGACCTCGAAGCGCGCCTTGGCTATCGGTTTTTCAATGCAGAGTGGCTAAATCGGGCGCTGACACATCCCAGCCTGATCGACAACTATGATGGCGATGCGCAATTCTCCAACCAGCGTCTCGAATTCCTGGGCGACCGTGTTTTGGGGCTGGTCATGGCGGAGATGCTGATCTCGAGGTTTCCTGCCGAGCGCGAAGGGTATCTGACAAAGATATTTCACCAGATGGTTAGCGGGGAAGCCTGCGCTGAGGTTGGCGAGGCGATCGAGTTGCAAAAATTCCTCTTCCTGGACGCGTCGATGGAGAAAAATCGACGCGGAAGCTATGACAAGAGCGTGGCCGATGCGATCGAGGCGGTCGTTGCTGCGATATACCGCGACGGCGGGCTCGATGCCGCGCGGGCCTTCATCCGCCGCCACTGGATCATGGAACTGATCGAGCGCGAAGTCTCTCAGCAGAACCCCAAGACGCGTCTCAGCGACTGGTGCGGCGCGAATCGCGCACCATATGCCGTTTATGATATTATTGAGCGATCGGGGCTGGATCACGAACCTCTGTTCACCGTGCGAGCCCGCGTCGAGGGCAAAGGCGAAGCGATAGAGCAGGGCCGCTCACGTCAGGAAGCTGAAATGGCGGCCGCCGACCGTCTGTTAAGGGAGTTGCTCCGTGCCTGAGCCGGAAGACATCAAGAAAGCGGGCTTCGTTGCGATCATTGGCGCCCCCAATGCGGGCAAGTCCACACTGACGAACGCGCTCGTCGGAACCAAGGTCGCGATCGTTACGCACAAGGTTCAGACGACGCGGTTTCCGGTTCGCGGCGTCGCCCATTCCAGGGATGCGCAGATCGTCATCGTCGATACGCCAGGCATCTTCTCGGCGAGGCGCCGGCTGGACCGCGCAATGGTCAAGGCGGCCTGGTCAGGCGCAGACGATGCTGACGCCGTGGTTCACCTCGTCGATGCCGCCGCCTGGATCGCTGATCGCAAGGGCAAGGCGGCGCCTGCTCAGAAACGCTCGGTCGAGGATGATCAGCGCGTGATCGATACGCTGAAGGAGACAGGCCGCACCTGCCTTCTGGCGCTCAACAAGATTGATCTGTTCCCGCATGACGAAGTTCTGCCGCTCATGCAGCATTTCAGTGATAGCGGTGTCTATTCGGATATTTTCATGATCTCTGCCGAGAATGGCGACGGCGTGGATGCGCTACTTGAAGCGCTTGCCGCCCGGATGCCCGAAGGCGGTGCGATGTATCCGCCGGACCAGTCTGCCGACATTCCGATGCGCTTGCTCGCCGCCGAAATTACGCGGGAAAAGCTGATGCTGCGCCTGCATGAGGAACTGCCTTATC
>NZ_JBARZC010000507.1:0-7084 GCF_049649345.1 Henriciella sp.
GACCAACCTCCCGGCCCCGCCGAGCTATACCTGATTTCGTACTGAGGGCTAGCGGGCTGAACGGCCTTACCGGTTTCATCACCTCAACTATTTATGGTTAACGGTTGATAAATAACTTGATTTTCCAAAATTTGGGGGTAATCACTATATTACGGGACCGTAATAAACGTGTTTGGCCGAGGGTTTTTGGTCTTCGAGGGACGCTAAATCGGACGATCCCATCATCGCTCGTCAGGCGGGCAAATATAAAGTGTGGGCGCAACCGGACAGGACACGCTCATTCATCCGTGGCGGATCTGTTTCTGTCACACTCAATCGCAGCTCCGGGCAATATCTAGAGCCCGGGAACATTGGCTCCAAGCGGAAACGTGGCGAGTCCGGGGGACAAAAATGAAAAAGCTTCTCATCGTGGCGACATCGGCTCTTGCGCTCGCTGGCACTGCGTCAGCTCAGGTCGCAAAGACCGCTAATGTCGAACAGATCGGCTCATCCAACCTCGCCGATATTGACCAGACAGCCGGCAATCAGGCGCTCGCCGACATCGAGCAGGACGGCGCGGGCAACAGTGCCAGCATCGAACAGATGGACAATGCGTCATCGGGCCTTTTCGCCACAGCGGCAAATGACGCCTCGATCAAACAGATTGGCGCAAATACCCTGGCTTCAATCGTTCAGACGGGTGAAGCGGCAGCTGCCGCTCCCAATATCGCGACGATCGACCAATACGGGTCTGGCGTTGCTCAAGGCGCGACCGGCATCCCCTCCGGCGCTTCCCTCGATGCGACGATCGAACAGTCCGGAACCGCGAACACGTCCGGCATCATTCAGAGCGCTGGCACGCCAGGATCTGGCTTTACGGCGACGTCCACCCAGTTTGGTGATGCCAACAGCTCCGCTATCGAACAATTCGACGCCACGTTTGAAGTGAACCCCTATTCGGCGTCGCGCGTCGATCAGACAGGCTCGCAGAACGTATCCGACGTGCTGCAGGGCGGCGTAAACTCCTTCGCTTTTGTCACCCAGAATGGCGATGAGAACTCATCTGATGTCTCCCAGAATTTCGGGTCCGACCAATACGTCAACGTCACTCAGAATTCGCACACCAGCCAAAGCTACGTCGATCAGGAAGGCAACAGCGTGACCGCAACCGTCGTTCAGGGCGTTTCGGGCCAGCACTATTCCGATGTCTGGCAGCGGTCTGGCGCTGATGATGCCAGTGCGATCGTCGACCAGATGGGCGCCCATCACTTCAGCTATATCGAACAGAGCAATGACTCTGCGTCGGCCTTCGTCGTCCAGAACGATGTCGGAAATATCAGCCGCGTGACGCAGAATGCCGGTCTTTTCGCCGATGCCTATGTCAACCAGTTCGGCGAATGGGGCACGTCAAAGATCACCCAGGCCGGCGATTATCAGCAGGCCAGCGTCGTTCAATCCGGATTGACGAATGAAAGCCTCCTGGAACAGGATCAAGGCGGACTTGGCTCGGGCGTTGGAAACTTCGCATCGGTCATTCAGTCGAGCGATATCAACACCAGCACGATCCTGCAGTCGGGCGATGCGAACTCCACAATCGTCACGCAAACAGTGGCGGGCGGAAACGCGTCAATCGTCAGCCAGGTCGGCTCCTCGCACAGCGCGACGGTCAGCCAGTAAAGACCGGGGCCCGATGACCGCCTGACTGGCATCGACGCCGCGTTCAGGTGGCTAAAATGAACAAAAAAGCGGCGAGCGGCATAGTCTGCTCGCCGCTATTTTGTGCGCCGTCTCATCGCCGCGAATCAATTCGGCAAGAATGTCTCAGCTTAACTGACGCTCATCAGGCCTTTGCCGCCTGCGCAACTGCCGGCCCACGACGGGGCCCTCAGTCAGACCCTTGATCGCAGGCCTATCGGTTGCTGATGGTCGCCTTCTTTCGCAAGGAGGGCGGATCAAACCGTTTGAGTTGGTGGCGCACCCAGTCGCGGCCGGGCTTCTCCACCAGCTGATAGGTCTTGTGGGAGAAGTAGATGATGAGCGCTGAGGTCAGCAAAAGCCAGAAATCACCGGCCCAGAGGTTTAGCCCGTCGAGGCTGTTGGACGCCGGATCTGCATCATCAAGAACCGCAACCATGCTCCACCCCGTAAAGTGTTCGACGAGCGCCTGGAGCCAGTAGAACAGCATCTGCACAAAGTAGTGCAGCATGTAGATCGAGTAGGAAATCAGGCCGAGATGAAGCAGGGACGGACGCATGAGAAAGCGGCTGATGAAGCCCTTCTGGGACGCAAATCCAAGGACCACGAAAAAGAATATGAGAGGCGCAAATAGCGAGGTCGACCCATTCGCCATGCTCGAAACAAACCAGACAGAAAGCACGACAAGGCCAAGTTCGACCCAGTTCGCAACGTCTCTCCGGCTCATAAACGTCATCAGCCTGTCCCGGTATCGCTCAAGAAGCAGGAACGCGGCCACACCGAAGGCAAAGCCATAGACGCAGCGCACAAGCCCGGCCGTCGTCAGCTGGAAGAGCGTACGATTGTCGGTGAAGAAGTAGAGGATCAAGGGACAGAGAACGATCAGCGAGACGATCGCCATTGCGAACAGAACGTTCCTGTAAGGCAGACGGCTGACGATCCAGACGCCGGCAGCAAAGATCAGATACGTCCAGAATTCTGTACTGATCGACCAGCTTGGCCCATTCCATGAGATATTGTCTGACACACCGGGCAGCGCGTGCAGAAGAAAGAAGTTCGGCGCGAGCGTGTTCAGAGTATGCTGACCGTCACAATCAGGCTGGGTCCAGTCCCTACAGAAGGCATCCCGGCCGACAATATTCTCAAGCCCGGGCATAAACGCCAGAAACAGCTCCGCCACAACGAAAAGAGCAAGGACAAAGGCGTGCAACGGCCAGATACGGCCGAAACGGAGGCCCATGAATTTGGGAACGCTGAAGCCATCAAGGATGCGCTGTTTATAGTTCAGCGCAATCACGAACCCACTCAGCACGAAAAAGAAGTCAACAAACAGCCACGCGTTGCGGATGAGATCGATATGATAAAAGTGCGTCGCCACGGAAAAGTGGTGCAGCATGACCATCAACGCGCATATGCCGCGCCAACTGTCCAAAGCTTCGTATCTCATATTGCTTCCCCCAAGGTCCCCACCGGCTATCGTTCTCTTGTGCTGCCGTATGAGCGAGCGTCTGCGTCGCTCCGATTGGTCGTCTGGCTCTGCTGGTCCCCGCAAGACAACCGCGTGATCAGATCCGCAGTGTGCGGATCGATCATACCCTTCTGTATATCAGCTTTGCCCGCATTCTGGCAGTGGCTATTGTACGGAAGACTCTCGTTGATGATGCGGCCAGGCGAATAATCGGGCGCCACCACCACGGACCTGAACCGCATCGTCCACAGATAGTTCATCCGTTTGACGGCGGAAGCCTCTCCGGCAGGCAGCTGGTCTAAGAAATCCTCATAGTCGACAATTTCGGGCGCGCCTTGCGGTGCAGGAACCGAGACAAAATCCTCGATCGCTGTCGCCGCGATGCGGTGATCGGCGATAAAAACGCCATTGGCCCCTGCGGCGAGGGCCAGTGCGGAGACAATTGCAGCAGGGATGAACGCGGCGAAGGCTTCCGGCGAACGCCCCGTAGGGCCAGCCGAGGCAGGCGTGCGGGTGAACATCAGGACGACAAAAAACAGCAGCGCGCCCCCGACCATCGTCCTCGCCGAGCCGTATCGCCCAAGTTCGAAATTGATCTCGATCTGGGACAAATGCAGCGCCACAGGCACGCAAACGAGGAAAAGGCCCAGCACCGCGCCAACGGTTTTCATGAACCGAAACCGGAGCCCGACCAGCCAGAAGGCGAGAAGGATGAGGAGGCTTGCCGTGATCAGCCAGGCCGTCGGATGGTTCAGCAGCCGCCTCGGATCGAGCACGTAAATGGCATTCGACGTTGCGCCGCCTCCGATCAGTCGCGCATAGGTAAAACCAGCCGCGATCGCCAGCATGGCAACCACGAAGACAACACTCTTCCAGACCGGCGCACCGGCTTTGCGGAATGACGCAATGGCGCAATAGGCGATGACGCAAGCGGCCGGGATCGCCAGCTCATGTGAGAAAACCAGCGCCAGAAAGCTGAGAAAAAACCATATGGAAAAGGCTTGATTGCGGACCACCAGCATGGCCGAAATCCAGACAAATCCACTCGATATCAGGACTTCGGATGGAAAGCCGTATCCCATGATCGAAGACAGGGCGTATTGAGCGGCGGGAAAGACGAGCAGGGTTGGATAGCGTTTCCAGGCAAGGCTGATTGCAATCAGATAGGTGATCAGCTGCAAGCCGTAGAAGAGCCCGCCATAGAGGGCTATCAGACCCTCGCCGCCGAGCTCAAAAGTCTGGACGATGAACTGGGCCGGCACGACGACCAGAAGATAGGTTGTCGCCCGGCTGAGAATGTCACCCCACCACAGATCAGCGGCGTCACCGGTCGCGATACCGTAAGCAAAATTGCTCCCATCGGCGTGCAGCATCACCTCGAACAAAAGCGCCGCGACAAGCAATGCGGCCTGGATCAGCGCAACCGCGATGGCCAAGGCTTTCGCCCATTCCGGACCGACGGATTTGAACGCCTCACCCAGCCAGTCGCGCAGAAATCTGAACCGGTCCAGAATACCGGTCGCGTGTGCAGACTCTGTGGGTGGAACTGGCATAAATGACGCGTACTCAGAAACTGAGTTTTTTGAAAACTGGCTCGGGCACCGATCTGACCGCATACATGACCGCTCTCCACTTGAGAGGATACACAATCTCGCGCTTTTTGCGGATCGCGCGGTGGATCATTCTTGCACATTCGACATCGCTCGCGACCAATGGCCCGGGCAGATCCATACCGGCTGTCATGCGCGTCGCAACGAACCCCGGCTTGACCGATATCACAGTCGTCTGGGTGCGGGCCAACCGTTGGCGCAAGCCAGACAGCATTGTCGTGAAAGCTGCCTTGGCGGCTCCGTAATAATAGTTCCGTGCGCGCCCGCGGTCGCCGGCAACGGAGCTGACGCCAACAAGGACAGTCGGTTCATCCATGGACTGGAAAAGCTCGGCGCCCGCTTCCATCAGCGCGGCAGGCCCGGTGAAGTTCGTATCGGTCACCGACTGCACGAGCGCGGGATCTTTCTCCTGGTCAGCCTGAACCCCCATCTGGCCGACCATGGAGACGATGATCTTCGGAGACGGCGCTAAAGCGAACAGCGTCTCTCGCATCGTGCCCGTATCGGTCACATCCATTTTGACCGCTTCAACAGGGACGCAGGCTCTGATCTTCAGGTCGGCCACAATCGGCTCAAGTTGCGAAATATCTCTTGCCGCAAGATAGACGGGATGGCCGGCCTCAGCCATCTGACGCGCAAGCGCAACAGAAATGTCGGAGGTCGCCCCTACAATGAGAACCGGACGGTCTGAATTGGAACTCATAGGGCCAACCTTTCAGATTGGAGCGAAGCGAATGCAGAAGCGGCACCGGATTTTTCTCGAAAATCGGTCATGGTTGCTGCTGATTTCTGCATCGCTTTGAAACTGGACGCTGATATACGCGAGTCCTTTGCAAGATAGATGCGCCCCTGATGGCGGATGACGATCTCATCGAGTTTCTCGAGCAGTTCAGCCGTTCGCCGCGACCAGGGGAAATCCAGAGCAAGCGTATAGCCGCGCATCGGGAAAGAGAGCGTGCCGATCGTATCGCCGAGCTGTTTGAGGACAGCCAGAAAGGATCCGTTATTTGCGTTCGCGATCGTCGAAAGCAGTTCCCCCAAGGCCGCGCGCGAGGAGTCCATCGGAAGGACGCACTGGTATTGCGCAAATCCCTTCTGCCCGTAGATCCTGTTCCAGTGGAGCAGCGTATCCAGCGGATAGAAATAACTGTCCCAATCGACCAGGCGCTCGCCTGCCCCCATGCGGCCGAGCCGGTAGTGCATGGCATTGAATGCCCGCACCGTCAGGCCATTCAGCGGCGATAGTGGCAATGTGAACGGAACGGATTTCTTTCGTCTCTCCCTGGTCGCGAACGGGTCTTCCCTTTGTTTCGGGGAAAGCGCGTCGAGCTTTGCGTGCTCAGCCACATCGAGCAGACCGCGCCCCAGACCCTTTCCCTTTTGAAGGACATCGATCCACGCGACGCGGTAGGTTGCATCCTCGTGCGCATCGAAGGCTTGCATGAGACTGTCCAGATCTGGGGCAGCAATGCGGGTCTGCTGGATCCAGGCGCTTTCAACCTGTTTCAGTCTGAAGCAGGCGCGCACAATGATGCCGGTCAGCCCCATGCCGCCGACAGTGGCCAGAAACAGGTCTTGGCGTTCCTCAGGCGAGCATCGAACAATCTCTCCCCCGGCGGTCATCAGGTCCAGCCATTCGACATAATCTGCAAACGCGCCGTCCTTGACACTGTTCTTGCCGTGGACATTGGCCGCGATCATCCCGCCAATCGTGACGAATTTCGTGCCGGGTGTGACAGGCGGAAACCAGCCGAGCGGAAGGACGGCCTTAATCACATCGCCAAGGATCACCCCCGCCTCGCACGTGATCTGCCCGGACGCCGGATCGAAATCGAGCATATGGTCAAAGCGAAGCATCGACATCGCACCGGCGGAATTGAAGCTGCTGTCGCCATAGGAGCGGCCATTTCCGCGAGCGATCACGCCCGGCCTGGATTGCACACTTTCCAGAACCGCGCGCAAATCTGACGGGCGCTCCAGGGGCGCACGGACAACAGGGTGGCGGCCCCATCCACAAATGCGCTCATCGCCGCTCATTGTGTCAGTATGGTCCAGTCAAAGAACTCGCTCACCAGAATGACACCAAGCACACAAAAGCCCGTCAGAATGCTGGTCTTGTCCTTGGCAGCAAAAACGATCGGATCGTCATCCATCTCGCCGCGATTTGCGAGCACGAGCATGCGGCTGATCCAGTAAAGAAGCAGCGGCGTTGTCGCCCAGAGGATTTCCGGGCTCCGGTACAGCATGACGGCTTCAGGGCTCGTAAAGTAGAATGACAGGACGAGACTTGCGCCATACCCCGCCGCTGCACCAAGGCTTTGGACCATGCCCA
>NZ_JBARZC010000508.1:0-5901 GCF_049649345.1 Henriciella sp.
ACGCGCCGTATAAGGGCGCCATCAATGGCCGCCACACGGGCGTGCTCGTCTCGATGGAGCAGGGCGAGGCTGTCGCCTTTGCGCTGTGGAATCTGGAAGACCGTGGGCCGATGATGATCCACCCCGGCGACAAGGTCTATCAGGGCATGATTATCGGCGAGCACAACCGCGACAATGACCTTGAGGTCAATGTGATGAAGGGCAAGAAGCTCACCAACGTCCGCGCCTCCGGCACCGATGAGGCCGTGCGCCTCACCCCGCCTCTGCAGATGACGTTGGAGCGCTCGCTGGCTTATATTGCCGATGACGAGCTGGTCGAGGTTACCCCGACCAATATCCGTCTGCGCAAGGTCCATCTCGACCCGAACGTGCGCAAGCGCGCATCGAAAGCGGCCGCGAACGGCTAGCTCTGGACACCCTTCGCTTAAACGAAAAAGGGTGCCCGCTTGCGGGCACCCTTGAATGGTTGAGCTGATCTCTGGGCTAGGTCGCGGCTGGACGCTTGACCCTTGAATAATCGGGCCGCGACGCCGCAGAATCCTCTCTGTAGATAACGCGGCTGTCGGTAATCTCCAGATGACTTGCCGGAACCAGGCGCCCGTCACTTAGCTTGACTGCGGCCACGTGCTCCTTGTCTTTATCGACCATCAAGTCTTCGACCGTGCCGTAGGATTCTCCGGTCTCAGACTGTACGTCTCGACCCCGGATGTCCTGCTCGTCATGTACGAGTTCCCAGTTGGAGAGGGATTCCAGCTCGTCAAACCTGTCATTCTTATCCATGTCCGTGTTCCTTCAGAAAATTTACGTTTATTGCGGTGACAGGATTTCGATATCTTCCTCGTCCACCACCAAGATGACCGACTGCTCGTCAGCGATCCGGCGCGTATCAGCGTCGAGGGCCTGTCCTTCTACGTCGGAAAGCGAAGACGTCCTGCGAATCTCGGCGTCTGTAAGGCGCAATTCCATTCCGGGATTGATATCCACAGGGGCCTCGCGCGGTTCATCGACGATCAGCGCAAACATGCGGTTTCCGTCCTGCTCCACCCAGAAGCCGCGATCGGTCAGGGTTTCTCCAACGTCCACTTCGCCTGCAAATTCCTCGTCGTAATAGGCGTCAGGATTGGCAAGGATCGCGGCCAGTGTGCCAGCTTCGGCGCCGGGGGTTCCGGCGGTCGAGGTGTCGTTGGCCGGGGTTTCATCAACGGTCTCAGGCTCTACGGTCTCTTCCACTTGAGCGGTTGAGGTGACATCGGCCTCGTCGTCATCGTCAGTTCCCATGAACCACCAGACGAGGAGAGCGATCAGGATGACCGCCAGGAGGATCCAGAGCCATGAGAGGCCGCCTTTCTTTTCAACGGGAATTTCTGCCATGTTTGGATCTCCAGTATAATTGTCGAGGCGCGCTGGCCTGGTAGGGTGCTCCCCAAACAACTGAGAGGCCCGACGATCGTTCCATGATCGGTAAAGTTTTGGCTATTTCGTCTTATGGTGGGCCGAGAAGGCTCGGCGCTGAGCTGCTGTACCGGATGGCCGACTGAGCCTAGTCGGACGCGTCGCTCATCGTCAGGCGGCGGATGGCTTCGGTTTTGACGCCGTCGACGGCAGGGGCGATCTGGTCGAGGCCGCTCGCCGATGAGCCATTCGCCAACTCGTCGAAGATGACGCGCGTGCCGCTGCCTTCAGGCTCTATGCTGATCGTCCAGATGACATTGACCGCCATGCCCTGAAGCGGGCCGAAAGGCGCATCAAGACGAATGGACTCGCCCTCAATGACGGTGAGCACTGTTCCGTGCATGACGGAATTCTCATCCCAGCTTTCGAGCCACAGGCCGCCGGCTTTCGGGTCGAGGGACAGGTTCTCGGCGCTGCCGGAATAGGTGTGTTCGGGATGCCACCAGGTCTCCGGCTGGGTCAGGCGCTCCCACATATCCTCCGGGGACAGATCGGATGAGGCTTCATGATGCAGGGCATAGTGGTCTGGTGATGAAGCTGTAATCTCTGCTGCAGCGGGCAGGGCGAGCCCCAGCGCGGCGATGGCAATGACCTGTTTCATGGTGTTCCTCTCCTCCACTCAGGACCCAGTATTTCCCGAGGTGCGGGGCTTGGCAAGAATGGCCCCCGATGGACGAGTTGCAGTTGTCGGGCAGAATCACGCTTCACCTAGCCACAGTTTCGACATATTGTCGCATCTATGGAGCTGATGACGCATCGTGCCGCAGGCTGGAAAATCCGTTTACGGATCGGCGCTGATGATGCTGCGATCGAAGCAGTGTTCCGCGATTGCCTCAGCGATTTTCCCTGGCGCGCCTCGCACGATGTCGAGCTGATCCGCCTGCGCGGGACGGTTTCGGCAAACCACTGTCTCGTCGCGCATGAGCCGCATGCCGGCATTATCGGCTTCCTCGCGCTCGAGCGGCGCAAGGCCTATGTCTCGCATCTGTTCATCAAACATGACTGGCGGTTCTGCGGGGTTGGCTCAGGCCTGTTGCAGGTCGCCCGCGATATGGCGCGCGCGCCGCTGCAGCTTGATGTCGATGTCCAGAACCAGACCGCCTTTGCCGCTTACCGCGCCATGGGCTGGACCGAGAAGGTCGGCCCCGTGCCCGGCCGCGAAGGCCAGGTTCGCCTGTCCGGGCCCTAGCGCCGGCTAGTGGAAAGCTGGCAGCCAGAAGATTTGCGCCGCCATGAAGATGCCGAGGGCTGTTGCCGCGCTGACCGTCACCATCCCGCCTGCCATGGCATAACGGGCGGTTGATGAGCCTCTGTCGCGGGCCAGAAGATAAAGCTCCAGCACAAGCAGCGGAATGATGGCGTGTCCGATGCCGAGGAACCGGTCAAACGGGCCGGTCAGGTCCATGGCGCTGCCTGGCATCGTTCCACCCGTGACGCCGGCCCAGAACCCGAAGCCAAGCCTGAAGAACCACACGCCGCTGGCCGCTATGAACAGCCGCATGGCCCAACGCTGGTGATCTGCGAAGCGGCGCTTGAGGGCAAATCTCAGTGTCATGGCTGCACAGACAAGAATGCAGATCGCATTGATTGTATTGCCCGTCGCAACAACGGCGCCGCCGATAACGCCGCGATGAAAGACGAGGACGAGCGCGCCGGTGCTGATCACCAGGGAGACGAGAAGGAAGAGGCGGCCATTCCATCTGTGAAAGGTGCGGAAGCGGTTCCGGATTTGCGGGACCAGTTGAAATGGCGCACCGAAGGTGATGATGAAGGCGAGCAGGACGTGGCTCAGGAACAGGCTGTTGCCGAGCAGGTCACCATTGATGAAGCCATGGAAGACGCGGCCATCCATGCGTTCGAAATCGCCCTCGACAGTCGAGACGCCGTAAAAGCCGAGGATATAAGCCGCAAAGGCGGCCTGTCCTATGACGGCGATGACGAACCATAGCGCGCCTGAAAGTTTAAGGAGGCGCAAGGCATCAATACGCGGGAGGATTGCGGGGCGGGAGGTCAGTTCTGTCATTTTTTGATCTTCTTTTGTGATGTTTTGCAGCAGATTATCGGCGCTGCGCCGCTTGCCCCATGACAGCGGGTTCCAATTTCATGACCTGTGGTAACAATGAGGGTGCGGAGTGACGCCGCGAGGAGGAAAGATGGCGGGAGCGACAGTATCAGCGGGCTATGCGAGCGCCTTGCTTGACCTTGCCGTCAACCTGGGCGCTGACCGGACCCAATTGCTCTCGGCAGCGGGGCTAAGCGAAGATGATCTTGAGAAAAGCGAGGCGCGGGTCCCGTTTGACCGGTTCAAGCGCCTGATGCGCGAGGGCAAGAGGCTCTCTGGCGATCCGGCGCTCGCCTTGCGCTTTGGCACAGACATCTCGTTCAATGTGTTGTCGATCGTCGGGCTGATCTGCTTTGCCGCGCCGACCATGGATGAGGCCTTCCGGCAGATGAACCGCTATGGCCGGCTGGTAATCGAGGTGGAAGGCGTGGGACGCGAAGACCGCTTCGTCATCGAGCAGCATGATGGGCGCACCTACATTGTCGACAAGCGCGCCAATGCCAACGCCTTCCCCGAACTGACGGAATCGACTCTCGGGCGGTTCATTTGCGGGTTTCGCCGGTTCTTCCCCAAGGTGCCGCTCTATCTGTCCGCAGAGGTGACGCATGCCCGGCCAGACTATGGCGATCTCTATGAGGAGCTTCTCGGCGTGCCGGTCCGGTTCAGCGCCGGGCGCAACACGATGGAGATCGATCCTGCGTATTTCTCAATGTCGATTTCGACCTCGCCCGGCTATGTCTTCGGCACGCTGAGCGAGCATGCCAACGCCCTCCTGAAAAGCCTTGAGGCGTCCGAAACGTTGTCCTCGCAGGTGGAGCGGCGCATGATGGCGGACCTGCACACCGGCGACATCAATATGAGTGCGATTGCGCGGCAGATGGGCATGAGCCGCCAGACGCTTTACCGCCAGCTGAAACAGGAAGGCACCAGTTTTGACGCCTTGCTGGACGATTTGCGCAAGCGCCTGGCGCTCGATTATCTCGAAGGCGAGAAAGTCTCTGTGAACGAGACGGCCTATCTGGTCGGCTTTTCCGATCCCAGTGCCTTCTCACGCGCCTTCAAGCGGTGGACGGGCCAGAGTCCGGGCGCCGGCGCACGCCGATCGCTTCGCTCTCCTCCTGGCTAAGCGCGGCGATCTCCTTGCCGAGGAAATAGCTGACGACGGTGCGCACACCCGCGACGATGGCCAGCACGATGACATCATCGAGCGTTCGGTGAACGATGGTGAACAGGATGTCGGCAACGATCAGGAATTCCAGCGCCGCGAGAATATAGGTGCCGAGTTTCAGCCGCCCGCGCTGCAGCGCTGTGGTCACGCTGACCGAGGGTTTCAGCAGGCCCGCCCCGACCGTCCAGACGAAGACCAGCGATCCGATGATGAGGATCAGGGCCGAGACCAGCTCTATCCCGAAGGAGAGCGTCTCAAGAATAAAGGTGAGCTGTTCGCTATTGCCGTCCGGCATGGGAGCCTCCTGCCATCATAGATGCATCAGGCGGCGGCAGGTTCCGATATGTCGACGTTTTCAAAGGCGTGCGGCGACGCGGTCAATGTCTGCAAGGTGGCGCGATTGCTCGGCTTCGGGCAGGAACGAACCGGTAAAGCTGTTCTTGGCGAGCTGGATGATCTCCTCGCGGGTCAGGCCGACCGCCTTGGCGGTCTGGCGGAAATTCTCGTTCACATAGCCGCCGAAATAGGCCGGGTCGTCGGAATTCATCGTCGCGCGCAGGCCAAGGGCGAGCATCTTCTTTATCGGATGGTCTTTCAGATCATCGACGACGCAGAGCGACAGGTTCGAGAGCGGGCAGACTGTCAGCGTCAGCCCGGCCTCGCGGATGCGGGCGACGAGGGCATCGTCTTCCAGCGAGCGATTGCCATGGTCGATCCGGTCGACAGCGATGTCATCCACCGCTTCCCAGATATAGGCGGGCGGGCCTTCCTCGCCGGCATGGACAACGAGCTTCAGGCCTTTCTCGCGGCACGCCTCGAAGACGCGGGCGAACTTCGACGGCGGGTGGCCCATCTCGGAGCTGTCGAGGCCGACGCCATGAATACGGTCGATCCAGGGTTCGGCCTGCGCCAGTGTCTCGAAGGCGTCTTCTTCTGAGAGATGGCGCAGGAAGCACATGATTAGGCGGTAGGTGATGCCGTATTTTTCCTCTGCCGCATCAAGGGCTTTGAGGATTCCCTTGATAGGCACCTCGAAGGGAATGCCGCGCTCGGTATGGCCCTGCGGGTCGAAGAAGACCTCGACATGGCGGACATTATCGGCCGCGACGCGTTTGAGATAGGCGTCCGTCAGATCGTGAAAATCGGCCTCTGTCTGCAGCACCGACATGCCCTGATAATAGATGTCGAGAAAGTCCTGCAGGTTCGAGAATTCATAGGC
>NZ_JBARZC010000509.1:0-4519 GCF_049649345.1 Henriciella sp.
TCGAAGGAAATTCCACGCTTGAAAAGCTCGATCTCGGCAGATGCGCGGGCGACGCTCGTTCCCATCGCATACTGATTGTTCTCGATGACGTATACGACCGGGAGGTCCCATAGAGAGGCCATATTGAAGCTCTCATAGACCTGCCCCTGATTGGCTGCTCCATCCCCAAAATAGGCGAGGCAGACATTGTCCGTGCCGCGATACTTATTGGAAAACCCGAGACCCGTGCCGATCGGCACCTGGGCCCCAACGATGCCATGCCCACCATAGAAGTTCTTCTCTTTCGAGAACATGTGCATGGAGCCGCCCTTGCCTTTGGAATAGCCATCGGCGCGGCCCGTCAGCTCAGCCATCACCCCTTTGGGGTCCATGTCACAGGCAAGCATATGGCCGTGGTCCCGGTAGCCGGTGATTACCTGATCACCTTCCTTGAGGCAGGCCTGCATGCCGGTTACGACAGCTTCCTGGCCGATATAGAGGTGACAGAACCCAGCGATCTTGCCCATGCCGTAAAGCTGCCCAGCGCGCTCTTCGAAGCGGCGGATCAATAGCATGTCGCGATAATACTCTAGGGCTTCGTCACGGTTGAGCTTGTTTTTCTTGGAAGAGCTTTTGCTCTTCGCTGGCGCCTTGGCCATGAGACCTCCTGCTTTGATACCGCTTTATGTATCGAGAACGGGGGGTTCGTCCAGTTTTAGCACCTATGTCAAAATGCAGGACGTGACGCATTTGTCATGAGGACGATTTCGTCAGGATACACAAACCCAAGGTCTTCGCGGGCAAGAAGTTCCACAAGATCTCGATCGACCGTGCCGGGCGTCAGTCTCGCAATGTCCGCGCGTAAAGCATCATTGGCCTGTTTTACCTTTGCAAGTTCGGCCTGCTTGCCCGCCAGCACTGTCTGCATATCGCTCCAGTGGCCTAGCCCCTGCTCGCCCGCAAAGGCGTGATAGGCGAAATAGGCCGTCAACGCGCACAAGGATGCGGCGACATATTTGGGAGCCATGGGATTACCTCTACTGAATAGCGAATCAGCAGTGGAATCGATCAGGGTAAATAAAGTCTTACGCTAGGCGTTGATGAGCGCGCGACCTGCATAAAGCGCAGCAGCGCCAAGCTCTTCTTCGATGCGGATTAGCTGATTGTATTTGGCGAGCCGATCAGAGCGCGACAGCGAACCGGTCTTGATCTGCCCGCAATTTACAGCAACGGCGAGGTCAGCAATCGTCGCGTCCTCGGTTTCGCCCGAACGGTGAGACATTACCGCCGTATAGGCGTGGCGATGGGCAAGTTCGACTGCGTCCAGTGTCTCCGACAGGGTCCCGATCTGGTTGACCTTGACCAGGATCGAGTTGGCAGCGCCGCGCTCCAGACCCATGGCAAGGCGCTCTGGATTGGTGACAAAAAGATCATCGCCAACGAGCTGGCATTTGTCACCGACTGTCTCGGTCAGGATGCGCCAGCCGTCCCAGTCATCTTCTGCTATGCCGTCTTCGATGGAGATAATCGGATAGCGATTGACCAAGTCTTCGAGATATTTCGCCATGCCCTCGGCATCGAGCGACTTGTTCTCGCCGGCCAGGACGTATTTGCCGTCCTTATAGAATTCCGTGGACGCAGCATCGAGCGCGAGCGCGACTTCGTCGCCAGGCTTGTAGCCGGCTTTCTCGATGGCCTTCATGATGAAACCAATCGCTTCATCGGTCGATGCAAGGTTGGGCGCAAACCCGCCCTCGTCTCCGACATTGGTATTGTGGCCTGCATCGTGAAGCTGCTTCTTGAGCGATTGAAACACTTCCGCGCCGATGCGTACCGCGTCTGCGATGCTCTCGGCCTCAACCGGCATCACCATAAATTCCTGGATGTCGATCGGATTGTCGGCATGTGCGCCGCCATTGATGATGTTCATCATCGGCGTCGGCAAAATGCGCGCATTCGATCCGCCAACATAACGGTAGAGCGGCAGGCCGCAGCTTTCGGCTGCTGCCTTGGCAACCGCCATGGAGACGCCGAGAATCGCATTGGCGCCGAGCCTCTTCTTGTTGTCAGTCCCATCGAGCTCGATCATCAAGCCGTCGATCAGGCGCTGCTCGGTTGCATCAATTCCGACCAGCTCGTCATTGATTTCGCCATTCACCGCATCGATCGCCTTGTGAACGCCCTTACCGCCATAGGCGTCTTCGCCGTCACGAAGCTCGTGCGCCTCATAGGCGCCGGTCGATGCGCCTGAAGGCACTGCTGCGCGGCCTGTCGAGCCGCCGTCCAGCGTAACATCGACTTCAACGGTCGGGTTGCCCCGGCTATCAAGTATCTGGCGGGCAAAGATATCAACAATTTCGGTCATTCGGCTCCCCTTGAGCGCGGGCAGAAGTTATTTCTTGGCGCATAGTCCGAATGTGAGCTGCGGGCAAGCTGGGACAGACGAAATGCGACCGAACGCGCCGGAACCAACGCCGCTGGCCAAGCATTCATCTAACTCCTGACACGTATTGCCCGCAGAAAGGACCGTCTTGATATGGATGCGCCGAACTTTGTCTTCATCCTGGCTCTGGTAACAATTGTTATAGCCCTTGGCTGGGGCCTCTTCTCTTACTTTCGCGCAAAGTCAGCGCGAGACAAACGGAAAACCTCTGCAATGGGAGAAGACGGCAACGCCACGACGAACGAGCCTGTGTACCGCGACGCAAATAAGTAAAAGCCCCGCAGGTCAGGACCTACGGGGCTACTACAAACAAACTTGCCGGGCGCGTTAGCGCTTAATCGTCACTCGGCTCCAGCACCTGGCGGCCGCGATACACACCGGTCTTCAGATCGATGTGGTGCGGGCGGCGAAGCTCGCCGGAATCTGCGTCTTCAATATAGGCATTATTGTCGAGCCGATCGTGGGCGCGGCGCATGCCACGCTTGGACGGCGTTGTTTTTCGCTTTGGGACTGCCATGATCGTGTTCCAGAGTTTTTGCGGGCGCAATTGCACCTCGCGTGAATCCAAACCGCGCGTATACTGGCGCGTCATCAGGAATGCAACCCGTCAGACGAGGCGTGACTGTACTTTTGCGGCCTCGATAAAACTTGCAAACAGCGGGTGAGGTTCGAATGGCCGGGACTTGAGTTCCGGATGGAACTGGACCCCGATGAACCAGGGGTGATCCTCAAGCTCGATAATCTCCGGCAACAGGCCATCCGGTGACATGCCCGAGAAGGTCACGCCTGCTTTTTCCATGTCCTCGATATAGCCGCGGTTCACCTCATAGCGGTGGCGATGGCGCTCGGAGATTTCACGCGCGCCGTAGATTTCAGCGACTTTACTTCCTTCGGTCAGGATTGCCGGATAGGCGCCAAGACGCATCGTACCACCCTTGTCGGTGTTCTCATCGCGCGTGATTTTCACATTGCCTTTGGTCCACTCTTCGATAAGGCCAACGACAGGCTCGTCGGTCGGACCAAATTCGGTGGTCGATGCGGCCTTGATGCCCGCAAGATGCCGGGCCGTCTCGACGACGGACAATTGCATGCCGTAACAGATGCCGAAGCACGGGATTTTCCGCTCTCGGGCAAACCGGGCTGCCCGCATCTTGCCATGCGCGCCTCGCTCACCGAAACCGCCGGGCAGAAGAACTCCGTGGACGCCTTCCAGAATATCCAGCGGATGGTGCTCGTCGTCGAACTGTTCAGAATCGATCATACGGACTTTCACCCGCACCTTGTTGGCCAGACCGCCATGCACCAGCGCCTCGGACACTGATTTATAGGCGTCCGGCACATCGGTGTACTTGCCCACCAGCCCGATACAGACCTCGCCGTCCGGATTGTGGATTGTCCTGGCAATCTCGTTCCAGCGCGTCAAATCCGGCAGAGGGGCGTCCGGCATCCGGAAATGCCAGAGCACTTCTGTGTCGAGCCCTTCGGCATGGTAGGCGGCCGGCACATCATAGATATGGCCGACATCGCGCGCCTCGATCACGCTCGACGGGCGGACATTACAGAAGCTTGCAATCTTGCCCTTTTCTGTCTCCGGGATCGGACGGTCGCAGCGGCAGAGCAGGATCTGCGGCTGAATACCGATCGAGCGCAGCTCCTTCACCGAGTGCTGGGTCGGCTTGGTCTTCATCTCGCCGGCTGCCGGAATATAAGGCAGCAGCGTCAGATGGATGAAGCAGGCGCGCTCCGGCCCGAGTTCCTGGCCCAGCTGGCGGATGGCTTCGAAGAATGGCAGGCCTTCAATGTCGCCAACTGTGCCGCCGATCTCGCAGAGAACGAAGTCGACCTCCTCGCCCGGATCGGAAAGGACGAATTCCTTGATGGCGTCGGTGACGTGCGGAATGACCTGGATGGTCGCGCCAAGAAAGTCGCCGCGGCGTTCCTTCTCGATAATGTCCTGATAGATGCGGCCCGTCGTGATGTTGTCCGACTGGCGGGCAGAGACACCTGTGAAGCGCTCATAATGGCCAAGGTCGAGATCTGTCTCCGCCCCATCATCGGTGACGAAGACCTCACCATGCTGGCGCGGCGACATCGTCC
>NZ_JBARZC010000510.1:0-4426 GCF_049649345.1 Henriciella sp.
TCACCAAGCAGGACGAAGTCGAAGCGATGGTGGCCGAGGCCATCAAGCGGTTCGGCAAGGTCGACATCCTGGTCAACAATGCGGGCATTCTGCGCGACAAATCCTTCTCCAAGATGACGCTCAAGGACATCGAGCTGGTCATCGACGTTCACCTCATGGGCTCGTTCAAGCCCGTCAAAGCGGCCTGGGACATCATGAAGGAGCAGAATTATGGCCGTATCGTCGTCACGACCTCCTCTACAGGCCTCTACGGCAATTTCGGCCAGGCGAACTATGGCGCCGCCAAGCTCGGCCTCGTCGGCATGATGAATACGCTCAAGATCGAGGGCGCGAAGAACAACATCAAGATCAACGCTGTCTGCCCGGTCGCCGCGACCCGGATGACCGAAGGCCTGATGCCGCCTGAAGTGCTGGCCCAGCTCAAGCCGGAATATGTCACGCCGGGCGTGATGAATCTGGTCAAGGATGAAGCCCCGACCGGCATGGTGCTCTCGGCAGGTGCAGGCGTTTTCTCGATGGCCGAGATTGTCGAAACAAAAGGCGCCTTTGTCGGACAGGGCGATGCGCTAACAGCGGAAGCGGTCGAAGCGAAGTGGGACGAGATCACCGACAAATCGGTTCAGACCCATTTCGAAATGGGCTCCGGCCACGGTCAGAACATCTTCGCGCGCGTCGCAGAAGCCAAAGGCTGATCAGAATGCCACACTGACAGCCCCGAATCCGCGTTCGGGGTTGTCAGCCTGTTTCAATCGTGTCCCTATTTAGGCTCTGCGGACTGATCTGGGGGTCACTATGCGCTATCTTATCATTGCCTTGTCGATTGGCATTCTGGCGGCGTGCCAGCCGGAATCGCCAGAACCGGTCGACGCACCGCCGCCGCCTGAAGACACAACGCCGGTCAATGACACGCCTGCGCCTCCAGAAGCTGCGCCTGATGCGGAAGGTGCCACGTGCGGCGGCATTGCAGGCGTCCAGTGCCCCGGTGATCTCTACTGCAAATATCCGGACGGCCAATGTCTGGAAGTCATGGATGGCACAGGCACCTGCGAGCCTAAGCCCGAAGTCTGTACGCAAGAATTCGCACCCATCTGTGGATGTGATGGGCAGACCTATTCAAATGCCTGCGTCGCCGCCGCAGAGGGCGTCAGCGTTGCGGCCGAGGGCGAATGCGCAGCCTCTGACGTCGAGTAGCTAGAGCGCGGCAGATTTGCCCGAGCGCAGCACAGGCAAGGGTTCGAGGATCGGAAAGTCCTCGGTCTCCCCGCTCTGTCTGAAGCAGCGGATGATCTGGTCCTCACCGGTCCGGTTGACCGGCGCGACAAGGCGCCCGCCGCGGGCCAGTTGCCCCAGCAAGCCTTCGGGCACGCCAGTGACAGCACCGGTCAGCAGGATCCGCTCAAACGGCTTGTGTTCAGCCCAGCCTTCAAGCCCGTCGCCATGGCGGAAGTTCACATTGTCGACCTTGAGCTCGAGCATGCGGGCGCGGCCATCGATGACCAGCCGCTCATAGCGCTCGACCGCCCAGACATGCCGCCCGATCTGCGCCAGAAGCGCTGTCATGTAGCCGCTTCCTGAGCCAATGATGAGAATGCGGTCTTCCTTGCCGGGCGTCGCTTTCAGCGCGCCGAGCAGCTGGGCCACCACAACAGGCTTGGGAATCATCTGCCCGCACGGGATCGGCAGGGCTGTGTCCTCATAGGCAAGCTCCGACAGGGATGGATCGACGAACACGGCCCGGTCGATTGTCTCCATGGCAGAGAGGACTGCATCATCGCGTATACCCTGCCGGCGCAAAAGCAGGATGAGGCGCGCGGCCCGGAAGGGATCGGCGATCAGGTCTGCCATGAAGCCTTCAGTGTCTCGAGATACCGGTTATGCGTAAGATCGACATGCAGGGGCGTGACCGAGATGCGGCCCTCATAGATGGCGCGAAGGTCGGTGCCCTCTTCCGGCCGGGACAGCTTGCCCCTGAACCCGATCCAGAAATAGTCATTGCCGCGCAAATCTTCACGCCGCTCTGTCGTGATGATGGATTCGTCGCGGAAGCCCTGCCGCGTGATCTCTATCCCGGCAACGTCGTCAGGTTCGCGGTCGGGGAAGTTCACGTTCATGACGACATCGTCCGGCCAGCCCTTCTCGATCAGCGGCCGGATCACCTCCGCGCCCCATTTCTTCGACGTTTCCCATGGCAGGGAGACGCGTTCACGAAAGCCCTGGGCCTGGCTCAGTGCGATGGACGGAATGCCGAGATGCATGCCGAACATGGCGCCCGCAATCGTGCCAGACAGGCTCGTATCTTCGGCAATGTTCTGGCCGCGATTGACACCTGACAGGATGAGTTCCGGCCGTTCCGGCATCAGATCATGAACGGCAAGCAGGACGCAATCGGTCGGCGTACCCATAACGGCCCAGCACTTTTCGCGCACTTCGCGCGTGCGAACCGGCTGCGTTAGCGTAATGGATCTCGACTGACCTGACTGTTCGACCTCAGGCGCGGCGATCCAGATGTCGTCGGAGAGCTCACGCGCAATGGATTCGAGCACCGACAGCCCCGGCGCGTGAATTCCGTCGTCATTGGTGAGGAGAATTCTCATCGCCTGCTCCAGACCCTGAGAGTGAGATAAACCGCTCCAAATAAGCCTGCGCCGTAAACTGTAACGGTTTCTACAGGCGGAACGAAACTATAGTCATGGTGACCTGACAGGAGGAAGTGAGCGATTGAATGGATAACAGCCCCGAGCGCAAAGACGAGAGCTCCCAATTCGCGCCAGCGCGCCACAAACACCGCCCAGAATATCAAAGCGAAGAGCGGAATGTGAAACCAGACAAAAACCTGTCTCGCAACACCATCTTCCATGCCCGAAAGGATCGGCAGCATACGCCACTCAGCGTGTGTCATGGCATCAAGTTCGTGTGTGCACAGAAGTGCAACCATCAGGATCAATAGAAAGGTCCGGACCTCCCTCATTTGATGACCTCAAGCCCGCCCATATACGTGCGCAGCACCTCAGGCACGGCGATCGTGCCATCCTCCTGCTGATAGTTCTCCAATACAGCGACAAGCGTGCGCCCGACGGCCAGACCGGAGCCATTCAGCGTATGGACGAATTCAGGCTTCGGCTTCGGATTGGCCTCACTCGGTGCTGGCCGCCAGCGCGCATCCATGCGGCGGGCCTGGAAGTCCCCGCAATAGGAGCATGAACTGATCTCGCGATAGGTCTCCTGGCTCGGCAACCAGACCTCGAGGTCATAGGTCTTGCGCGCGCCAAAGCCCATGTCGCCAGTGCAGAGCAGCATCCGGCGGTAAGGTAGTTCGAGACGCTCCAGGATCGTTTCGGCGCACGTGGTCATGCGCTCCAACTCAGCGAGGCCCTCTTCTTCGTCACGGACGATAGAGACAAGCTCGACCTTGTTGAACTGGTGCAACCGGATCATGCCCCGCGTATCGCGGCCTGCGCTGCCCGCTTCAGAGCGGAAGCATGGGGTGTGGGCCGTCATGCGACGCGGCAGCAAATCGGCCTCAACGATCGTTTCGCGCACGCTATTGGTCAGGGGAATCTCGGATGTCGCGATCAGCCACATGCCATCGGTCGTCTCAAACGAGTCCTCGCCAAATTTTGGAAGTTGCCCCGTTCCCTGCATGGCATCAGAACGCACGAGGAATGGCGGCGTAGTTTCGGTGTAACCGTGCTCACCTGTCTGGACATCCAGCATATAATTCGCGAGCGCACGCTCCAGCCGCGACAGCGCACCGCGCAGCAGCACAAAGCGCGAGCCGGACATCTTCGCCGCAGTCTCGAAATCCATTAGGCCTAGTTTTTCACCGAGATTGGCATGATCTTGCGGCGCGAAATTGAAGCCGCGCGGCGCATTCCAATGCTGGTCGACGGTGTTGGCTTCTTCATCCTCGCCTTCGGGCACATCCGGGAGGGGAAGGTTCGGCAGGCCGAACAGCAGCGCGTCGAGCTCTGCCCGAGCGGCCGCTTCCTGCTCGCCGGCCGCTTCAATCGTCTCCTTGGCTTCGGCGACAACGCCGCGCAGGCGCTCGAATTCGGCCTCGTCGCCTTTCGCTTTCGCCTGTCCGATCAGCTTGGAATTGGAATTTCGCGCGCTCTCGGCGTCCTGCTTGTCTGTCAAGGCTTTGCGCAACGCCGCATCATGGGCCAGGATTTCATCGACGCTGTCGCCGAGGCCGGGTTTGCGGCGGTTCCAGGCGGCACGAAACGCTTCGGGGTTTTCGCGGATGGCGCGGATATCGAACATGAGGTCGGTCCTGCAATTGTCTTTAAGGGCCCCGCTCTAGACCAATTGGCGGTGAAGCGGAACAGGGCAGTTGAGGCGATTATCAGCCTAGCTTTCGGCTTCTGCTTCGCGGGCCGCTTCTTCCTCGGCCGCTTTCTTCTCCATCATCGAGACGCACCAGATC
>NZ_JBARZC010000511.1:0-2300 GCF_049649345.1 Henriciella sp.
CCGGCGTCGAGTATGGCACAGGCGGGATTTATGAAGAGAATTTCGGCGTACGGCTCGGTTTGAGTACCCGCTTCGGCGCTGACCATTCATTCAGATCAAACTATAATAGCCGCCGCGACCAGCTAAACGCGTCCTTCTCGAAGGGATATGACGACAAGGTCGGTGAATACGGTTACGAAGCCGGAATTCGGCGATCGGATAATTCGGTCAGCGCCGACGTGCGCGGCGACTATATTTCCAACCGCTTTGAAGCTCGCGCAGCCTACATTTCGTCGGGATCGGACTTCGACACCATCGGCGATAGCAATACCGCCTTCTTGCAGATCGGAAGCTCAATCGCTTACGCTGGCGGAAAGGTCGCCATCGGCCGGCCGATCAATGACAGCTTCGTTATTGCCTCGCCCCATGAAAGCCTTCGCGAAGAGCAGGTCATTATTGGCGATCAGTTGCGGGACAACGAATACGAAGCGGAAAGCGGGTGGTTCGGACCAGCTCTTGCATCGCGCGTATATTCCTACAGTCGCCAGGACATCGCATATGATCTCAAGGATGCGCCGCCAGGAACGGATATCGGCACGGGCATCGAGACGCTCAATCCTCCGTATCGCAGCGGGTATGTGCTGACAGTCGGAACTGAAGCGAATGTGAGCGCTGTGGGCACGTTGATTTTGTCCGGCACGCCTGGATCGCTTCTGGTCGGACGCGTCGAAGGCATAGACGATCCTGACTATGAAGCGACCGCCTTCTTTACAAATTCGGTTGGGCGATTTGCCGTCGTGGGACTGAAGGCTGGAAACTCATACCGAATAAAATTGAACGACCAGGACATCGACTTTGAGATCGAAGTCCCGGACAATGGAACCAATCTGGTGCGCTTAGGCGAAGTGAATCTGGATCTGCCAAATGGGGGCAAATAGATGCGCATATTGATCATACTACTTGGGGCGATGTATCTGATGGGGGCGTTGCCCGCTTCCGCCTGCGATCTGCAATTCAGCCGCTCGGACCAGACTTTCAGTCTCTCACCGAGTGCATCGCAGCTGGATGAGCCGCTTCGTGAAACCGTGAGCGTCGTCATACGCAATCGCAGCGACCAGGAGTGCGTGTTCAAACTGGGATTCGGACGAGACGCAACGGCGACTGATCGGGATTTCCCGACCACGCGTGTGTTTGGGCCGGCCGGCGAAATACGGGTCCAATATGTGAGCAGCGCATCCTATGCAGGCGGTGCAGGCTACATGCTTTCGCAAACCATTCCAGCGAACAGCGACCTTCGCATAGCCTTCAACTTCGCCATCGATCTTGATTGGGGCACCCGGTCGGGATCGTACAATCAGCGTTTCCTGTTGTCGCTCATAGACGAGGCAACAACAACGCAGACTGCGCTCACGGAAATAAACCTGCTTCTTGACGTGCCGCCAGCCATCCGACTCAGATTTGTCGGAAACAATGACCGCCTGGATCTCGGAGCTCTTTCCGACGAGACGACGACGGTTTCGCCGCCCTTCGGTCTTCGCATCTTCTCGACATCACCTTATGAGGTGGCCGTCAGTTCCGAAAACCAGGGCGCGCTGGTGCAGCAGAATGGCCGTGCGCGGATACCCTATTTCATGAAGCTGGCGGGGCGCCAGCTGGATCTTGCCGTTGCCGCCGACATTCTTACGTTTGCCAATTCTCCCGGCCGTCTGGGGCGCGTACTCCCCATTATCGTGCTCGTACCCCCGGCCAAAAATCGCCTGGCGGGACGGTATTCGGACACGGTCACGGTCACGGTCTCTACGATCTGAAACGTCTGCTAACTTAGCGGGGCTGCAGCCAGTGTGATATTGAGATCTGCCTGAAGTCCGATGGCCTCCAGGGCGACCTTCTGCTCGCCAAACTTCGCGCCGGTCCGGACAATCACGTCGGTCTGGCTCCCATTGGAAAGATCAACAACTTCATTGGCGTATATCAGTTGCGCGGTTTCACCAGGCTCCAGCGGGCGGTGGTGAGCGCGAACGACGAACCCGTTGCCATTGTTGCAGTTCTCGAACGCCGTTGTGCTAACCGAGTCGTCAATTTGCGCGATCGTGACGGGAGTGAAGTCCACTTCGCAGCTTTCTCGGACCGTTGCGCCAACATTGAGCGTACCCTGACCGACGGCGACTTCTGCGCAAACCAGACTAAAGAGAGTGACAGCGAGTAACCGCATCATGATCAATTTCCCAGACTCTCTCAGACGATAGCCGGGAATGTTAAACAATGAGTTTCAGCGGCCGATTAATCCACACCTAGTTTTCGGACTCAGATTGGCTCAGCAC
>NZ_JBARZC010000512.1:0-1571 GCF_049649345.1 Henriciella sp.
GGCGACGAAATAACGGGGGGTGATTTGGCGAATATCCATAGGACGATGTAATCAGCGCAGCCTGCGCTGTCCAGCGTCGCCTGCAACCTCTCAGGCGAGAAAGATGCCCACGACGACGGCCATCAGACCGATCACCGACAGAAACAGCGCGCCCATGTTGAGCGGCAGCGCCTTGCGCAAAACTTCGCGCATGGCGGCATCGTCCAGATTGGCACGCTTCGCCCGCGCCACGGTCAGGATACACCACGCCAAGCCCAAAAGCCCCAGCAGCGAAATGGCGGCACCCGTCCAGATGACAAGATCGAAAATTTTGCTTTGGCTCGTTTCCATGCGCCACCCGGTAAGCCAATCCCGGCTGCGGGGCAAGTCCGTCTTGCGGTGCGCAGGCACCCCGCGTAATCAGGCGCGAAAGAATGCCAAGCCGAGGAGCGCGCGATGAGTGATACAGGTACAAATCCCGAAACGGTCGAAGACTCAGGCGACGCGACCTACCGCGTGACCGCCAATGAGCTGCGCCAGTTCGTGGAGCGGATCGAGCGGCTGGACGCCGAGAAGAAAGACCTCGCCGAGCATCAAAAGGAACTCATGGCGGAAGCCAAGGCGCGCGGCTACGACACCAAGCTCCTGCGCAAGGTCATCGCGCTTCGCAAACGCGACGCCGACGACATCGCCGAAGAAGAAGCGGTGATGGAGATGTATAAAGAAGCGCTGGGGATGTAATCCCGGCGGCCCTTCCAGTTGCCTGCCCGCGCGGGGACCCTTGCGCACGGGGGCATTGGCACATAGAAGGGCTCAAATTTTTCGCCCGCGCCAGCGCGGGCTCAATTCTATGGAGCACACATGCAGGTCAACGAGACGCTGAACGACGGTCTGAAACGCGGCTATACCATCACGCTGACGGCGAACGAGCTGGACGCAAAGGTCAACGAGAAGCTGGCCGAAGCCCAGCCCGACGTCGAAATGAAGGGCTTTCGCAAGGGCAAGGTCCCGATGGCGCTGCTGAAAAAGCAGTTTGGCCAGCGCGTCATGGGCGAAGCGATGCAGGAAAGCATTGACGGCGCCATGAACGAGCATTTCGAGAAATCCGGTGACCGCCCCGCGATGCAGCCCGACGTCAAGATGACCAACGAGAAGTGGGCGCAGGGCGACGATGTCGAGGTCGAGATGACCTACGAGAAGCTGCCCGACATCCCCGATCTGGATGCCTCCGAGATCGAGATCGAGAAGATGGTCGTCACGCCCGACGAAAAGGACGTGGACGAGGCGCTCGAAAGCCTGGCCAAGAACGCCCAGAGCTTCGATGCCAAGGACGGTGCGGCCGAGGATGGCGATCAGATCGTGATCGACTTCAAGGGCTCCATCGACGGTGAGGAATTCCAGGGCGGTGCCGCCGAGGATTACCCGCTGGTTCTGGGATCGAATTCGTTCATCCCCGGCTTCGAGGAGCAGCTGGCCGGCGTTTCGGCGGGCGACGAGTTGCAGGTGAAGGTGTCCTTCCCCGCGGAATACCAGGCGCCGAACCTGGCCGGCAAGGACGCCGTCTTCGCCACCAAGGTGAAGGAGGTGAAGGC
>NZ_JBARZC010000513.1:0-2845 GCF_049649345.1 Henriciella sp.
GTGCGGAGGTCTATCGGTCCGCCGCCGCCTCCGAGTCGACGTTTCGGTGTCTTCTGCGCGCTCTCGCGGCATACGCGCCGCACGTGTCCACCGCACACGCCAGAGTCGTCAGCGACGAGTGGTATGCTCGTCGACCCAAAGCGGTTGCAAGGGTTGCCCAGACGTTGGAGCAGCCTGCCAAAGCAAGTTGGCCCGTGTCCTGGCAAGAGATGAAGCCCGGACTCGATGCAGCACGGATCAGATGCAGCACCCGGAAGCGCTACGTCGCAAGCATCGACCGGTGCGCTGCCGTCGGCGCTGAGGGTCTCGCTTCGGAAACGCATGGGTTCGTCGCGGCATGCGAACTCTCGGAGGCATTCCTTTTTCATCGCGACAAAAGTCGGCGCGTGAAGCCGGTCACGGCAGCCAACTACATTGAAGGTTTGATTGCGCTGGGGGCCAGGGGCGGCGTGGCAGAGGCAAGCCTGACCGCAATGCGGGTCATCTGGCGCGATCTTCGAGATCAGGCCGCGCTGGCGGAAAAGAACAAGTATGAGAGGTTGTCCGACCTCATGAAAAGGGGCGGATATGCGCATGTCGCCGACAAGATTGGGGAACTCAGGGCGCGGGCGCATGATCTACCCGAACACTCTGCGGCGCGTCGTCGTTGCATGCAGCAAGCCGTCGTCTGTGCCGTCATCGTGAACAAGCCGCCCCGCAAGGGCGATCTCGTCTCCTGGCGGTTCGGCGAGCAACTCGTCCGGGAAATCGACGGCACATGGATTGCCGATTGGGAGCAGGAGAAGAACTTGCGCAACACGGAAGCCGGGGCGATCTGGCCCGAAATTTGCGAGGTTCTGGACGAGTGGATTCTCGATGGCCGTCCGGACCGGCTGATCCATATCCGCTATCAGGAGCTGGTCGGGCGAAACTGGCTGACGCTCGATGACACCGCGCCGTATCGGAATCTTCCGACGGATCTGACCAAGTCCGCGATCGGCGTGCCGTCGCACGACTTGAGGACACTGGTGGCGGACTATATGCGCCGTCACGACCCGGCACACGCGGCCGATGTCATCGCGACGCACCTGGGACATGGCACCATAAAGGCCGGCAAATCGTACAGCGCCGAGTGTGAAGGGGCGACGGCACAGGCGATCTGGCAAGACGCACGGGCGGCCATCGCGGCGAAGTCGGCAAACCCGGCGCGCAAGCGCAAAGTGCAGAACCGATCGGCAAATATGTAGCGGCACCCGTGGCCAAAGCTGACGCTTCGTTCCAATGAAGTTGAAGACGGGATCGCGCCTATCGATCGCGGCCACTTCGGTGGGGCCGCGACCGATGAGGCCGATCTGAAAAAGGAGAGAGAGAAAAACCAGCCAGCTGAAGGCATCCGGACAGACGACTGCTTGACCCGCACACGATGCGGAAACCCAGCCGGAGCCAAGTATGAAACTCGACCCGAAATCCGCCTTTTCTCCCGAGATCACGCAGGGAATACCTGCTGATCCGGTTTTTTCCTTCATAAACGCGCATCAGGAGGTGCTCTGGCATGCGGCACGTCTCCTGGGCGGCTACGAGTCTGCGCGTCTCGTCGACCGCTGCGTTGAGCTCCTGGGACAGGACCAGCGCGTGAGGCCTCGAACCACGGTCATGCTCGGCCAGATTCTGTCCTTGCTATCCTTGGATAATGTCGACGACCCCGATCTTCCATATATGGCACATTTTGCAGTGATCGATCCCCGTGATCCGGTCGTCGAAGAAATCTGTCTGCTGACCGATGGACTGCGTCATGCACTTGCGCAAGCTGATGCTGAGCCCAAGTTCCGAACCGCAGCATAGTCGCACGCGCAACGGACACCGCCGGTCACTCCTGCCGGCGGTGCTTGACGGCACAAGGTGATCGTCCGGCCAATTGGCCGGCCCTTCGTGCCTGGAGAACCACCATGAACAAGACGCTCTATGGCGGCGCGGCACTGCTCGCTGCCTTGGACGCCAGGGACTTCCTGCGCCGCAATGGCGACAGCCTGTCGGAGGTGCTGCAAGGGATCGCAGGCGATCGAGGCCTGGACCTCTATCTCGAGGCTGATCGATCGTGGGACGGCCCGACCCCCGATCCGGCCTGTGTCAGGAAGGCGCTGCAAGAGATCTGCGATCTTCTTTCGGAGGCCGGCGTTCCCGAGGATCGCTATGCGGCCTCTCTCAGGTGGCACGGCGCGCGGCTGACCGATCTCGCGGCCCGCCTGCGTTGATGACGCCTCGGGCCCCGATCTTCGGATCGGGGCCAAGTTCTGCCATAAACACCTTTGGGCAAGCCGCCGGCGTTGACCGTCGATTGCGCTCCAAGGGTCGATGCAACATGTTTTTCCTCGGACAACGACATCTGGATGACGTTCGTGGTCTCGGCCTGGTTTCTTGGGTTTGCCGAATTCAGAGACGGCTGTGCCGTTACCCTACGAGCCGCAGCCCTTTGTCTTTTGCCTGCGCCTTGACGACAGCGGAGGGTGTGTCGAACGGCCTACTGATCATGGAAATGTCGACCGCGACAGATTCCATACGCTTCGCACGTTTTTCCATTCCTGGATTTTGCCCGTAGGAGCGATCGCCCTCGTCGGTATAAGGTGTGGCCCATTCGGGGACAGGCGGCTAAAACGGGAAGCCCAAGAATAGTCGGAACAGCGAGAACGCGCCAATCGGGGAAATGATTTCGGCAAACAAGGCCTCTTCGACGGCGGCATCGAGAGCGGCGTTTTCAATCCCTGTATCAATGACGAGATCAGCTCCGATCCGGGAAGCAACTTCAGATGTAACTGCAAATGCAATCTCAGGATCTTCCTGCATCGCACCCGTCACATAGCTTACGGAA
>NZ_JBARZC010000514.1:0-4620 GCF_049649345.1 Henriciella sp.
CAGAAGCCGCCCAATGAACACCGACTACGCCACCGAACCAAATCCCCGTCCGCCGCTTGAAGGCGATCAGTCGCCAGACACGGTCGCAACCGAGCCAGCGCCGCATGCGCCAGGCACAGCGCCGCACCGGCATATCAAGGCAGACCTTGCCATTATCGGCGCAGGCTCCGCAGGCCTTTCCGCAGCCGCCGGGGCAGCTATGCTGGGGCTCAATGTCGTTCTCTTCGAAGAAGGCGAAATGGGCGGTGACTGCCTGAACACCGGCTGTGTCCCGTCAAAAGCGCTGATCTCGGCCGCGAAATACGCCCAGGCCGCCCGCGACAGCGAAGCCCATGGCATCAAGTCCGGTGCGCCCCGGACAGACTGGGCAGGCGTACAAGCCCATATCCGCAAGGCGATCGACACGATTGCGCCGGTCGACAGCCAGGAACGGTTCGAGGATCTCGGCGTCACCGTTATCCGTGAGCACGCTCACTTTTCAGATCGCAACACGCTCGCCTCTCCGACGGCCCGTGTAACCGCCAAGCGCATTATCCTTGCCACCGGCTCGAAAGCCGCCATTCCGCCCATTCCGGGCCTGGCAATGGTGCCTTATCTGACCAATGAGACCCTTTTCGATATTCCTGAGCTCCCGTCTCACCTGATCATTCTCGGCGGCGGTCCGATCGGCATGGAAATGGCGCAGGCCTTCCGCCGGCTCGGCTCAGACGTCACGGTCATTGAGATGGGCAAAGTGCTGGCCCGCGCAGATCGAGCGCATGCCGAAATCGCCGCGCAGGCGATGGCCGATGAAGGGGTGAGCCTGCTCGAAAACCACAAGGCGGTCTCCGTTTCCGAAAGCGGCGGGCAAATCTCGGTCGACACCGAAAGGGGCGATGGCGAACGCAAGTCGGTCACCGGCTCACATCTTCTCGTTGCCACGGGCCGCCAGGCGATTACGGACGGTCTCGCGCTTGAGGCCGGCGACGTCGAGACCGACAAACAGGGCATCCTCGTCAATGAAAAGCTGCGCTCTGTGTCCAACAAGAATGTCTGGGTGCTGGGCGATGCGGCCGGCATGGGCCAGTTCACCCATCTGGCCGGCTGGCATGCTTCTGTATTCGTCCGACGCGCCTTCTTCAAACAGAGGACCAAGGCGACCTCCCTGCCGCTCCCGGCTGTCACCTATACCTCGCCCGAAGTCGCGCAGGTCGGTCTGATGGAAGCCGAGGCCCGGGAGCGGTTCGGCGACAGCGTCTCTGTCTCGAGCTTTGCCTTCGACGAGAATGACCGCGCCATCGCCGAAGGCAAGACAAAGGGCGAATGCAAGCTCATCATCCACAAGGGCAAGCTTCTTGGCGCCTCGATCGTCGGCGAAGGCGCAGGCGACATTATCCAGATCGCCGGCTATGCCATGTCGAACGACATGAAGGTCCAGTCGCTGACCAATTTCATCTCGCCCTACCCGACGCGCGCCGAAGTCGTGAAACGCGCCGCCAGTGCGCACTTCACAGACAGCGTCTTCGGCAAGACTGCCCGGACGCTTGTCAGCTTGCTTCAACGCATCCCGTAGCCTATTTCCTCGCGCGTGCCCGACACGCCAGCTTCCCTTCCCCGCAACGGGCGCTCAGGACTGTTTGACAGCCTGTCGGTCCGCCTGTTTGCGGTGACGATCTGCGCGATCCTGCTGGTCGAATTCCTGGTCTTCCTGCCGAGCGCTGCCAATTACCGCGACAACTGGCTCGATACGCGCGTTGAGGCCGCGCGCATTGCCGCGCTGTCGCTTGAAGCCGCGCCGAGCCGGATGGTGTCCGAGGAACTTTCCAATGACCTTCTCCAGCGCGCCGAAGTCCTCGCCGTCGCCGAGCTCAGCGAGGATATGCGCGAACAGATCCTGCCGCCCGTCATGCCGCTGGAAGGGCCGACCAAATTCGTCGACCTGATGGAAGAGAGCATGATGGGCTCAATCATGGAGACGATCGATACCTGGAGCTCTGAAGACGGCCGCCTCCTGATCGTGCGCGCCATGGGCTCTGCGCCCGGCCGCACGCTGGAAATCGTCCTGCCGGAAGCGCCGCTGAAAGAGGGCCTTGCCGCCTTTGGCTGGCGCATCCTTGGCATTTCCCTACTGATCTCGCTGACGGCAGGTGCGCTCATCTATCTGCTTCTCTTCCTTCTCGTTGTGCGGCCCATGCAGCGCGTCACCGACTCCGTCATCCAGTTCCGCGCCGATCCGGGCGGCTGGCGCAAACGCCTCTCGCCGACCACCCGCAAGGACGAAATCGGCCGCGCCCAGAACGCGCTTGCCGATATGGAAAGCGCGGTCTCAGACAGCTTCCGCCAGCGCGAACGCCTCGCCCTGCTCGGCGAAGCAGTGGCCAAGATCAATCACGATTTGCGCAACTCGCTGGCCACCGCGCAGCTTGCCTCGGACGCGCTCTCATCATCAGCCGATCCCCGCGTACAACGCTCTGTCCCGCGCCTTGAGCGTGCCCTGGAACGGGCGATCAAGCTTGCCAGCGAAACGCTGAAATATGGCCGCTCGACAACCCCGCCTGCGAACCTGCAACCTGTCAGCTTGCGCGTGGCCATCGACGAAGCCGCCCTTGAGGCGCTCGCGCAGCAGGACGCCGTGACCTTCGTCAATGAGGTAAACGCCGCCGATACGCGCACAGCCGACGCAGACCATCTGCACAGGATCGCGGCCAATCTCATCCGCAACGCCGCAGAAGCCATGACCGACGGCGGTGAGATCCGTGTCTCATCCGATGAAACAGGTCTCCTCTTTGCCGATACCGGCCCGGGCGTGCCGGACAAGGCGCGCGAGACCCTGTTCAAGCCCTTCGCCAGCTCGACCCGGCGCGACGGCACAGGCCTCGGCCTCGCCCTGTCGCGCGATCTCGCCCGGTCCATGGGCGGCGATGTTGAGCTTGTATCGACCGGGCCTGACGGGACAGCGTTCAGGGTGCTCCTGCCGGAAGCAGAGGGCTAGCTTTCAACGCCCGTCTCCCTCGACCGTTCGGCGGTCTGGGCCTACTCCTCAACCGGCAGCGCCACGCCTTCCCGGCGCGGATCGGCGCCGCCTTCGAGATAGCCATCGCGCACCACGATGACATGAAGCCCTGAATTCTCGCCCGTCCGCTCTTCCACATTATAGCCTATCGCAGACAGCACGTCGGCCCATTGCTGGCCGGTCGGGACATCGATCTCGACACCGACCGTCTCCCCCCGCGCGATCACGTTGGGAAGATTGATCGCTTCCTGCGCAGTCAGATTCCACTCCAGCACGCCGATCAGCGTCTTCGACACATAGGCCACAATTGAGTTGCCGCCCGGCGAGCCTGTCACCATGAGCAGCTCGCCGTCCTCGTCGAACACAATGGTCGGCGACATGGAGGAGCGCGGGCGCTTTCCTGCCGCAGGCGCATTCGCCACCGGCAGATTATTGATCCGCGGCTGACGCGAGAAATCGGTCAGCTGATTGTTCAGCACATAGCCGTTGACCATGCGCGAATTGCCGAAGGCGGACTCTACAGTCGCCGTCATGGAGACGGCATTACCATATTGGTCGATGATCGAGATATGCGTGGTGCCGGGCGTTTCGTCGGTGAGGTCGCGGCCCCACATGCCGATCATCGGCCCGCGGCCAAGCACCTCGCCAGGATCACCCGGCTGGGGCGTCCCATCGAACGGCCCCGCCTCGCTTGCCCGCACATCGAGATAGTCGGGATCAATCAGATCCTCTGTCGGCACCTGAACAAAATCGGCGTCGCCGACATAGTGGTCTCGGTCAGCATAGGCGAGGCGCTGGGCATCGACCCAGGCGAGCAGGACATCTTCCTCTGCGAGATCATCATCCTGCGGGATCATCCTATTATACAGCCCGAAGATCATGTTCTGCGTGATCGCGCCAGAGCTTGGCGGCGGCGCCGAACAGATGCGTACCTCTTCATGCTCGCCGCAGACGGCCGGGCGGATCTTCACCTCGTAATTGGTAAGATCCTCAAGCGTCATCGCCCCGCCCAGCGGCTCGGCGCTAACCGCAGCGACAATCGCTTCGGCATTCGCGCCGGTATAGAACGCTTCCGGGCCGGTCTCGGCCACGGCTTTCAGCGTGGCGGCATAATCGGGATTATCGCGCACCGTACCGATGCTGAGCGGTTCGCCATCTGGATAGAAATAGGCCGCGCTGACCGGCAGGTCATCAAGCTGATAGGCTCCGCGCAGCCGCTCATTTGCAAGCAGGCCCGCCAGGCGCGGGGAGACTTCAAATCCGGTCTCCGCCAGGGCGATCGCCGGCTGGAACAGGCTCGCCCAGTCGGCCTGTCCGGCCTCTTCGTGCGCCGTCTTGTAGAGCGCGATCATGCCCGGCACACCGGTCGAGCGGCCCGACTGCCAGGCCGGCACGTAGGAAAGCACTTCGCCATCCTCGATGAACAAATTCTCGTCTGCGGCGGCCGGCGCCGTCTCGCGGCCATCGAATACGGTCAACTCATCGGCCTCGCGGTCATAATAGACCATGAAAGCCCCGCCGCCGATGCCGGAGCTTTGCGGCTCGACAAGCCCCAGCACGGCATGGACAGCAATCGCCGCATCGATGGCATTCCCGCCCTCGCGCAGCACTTTCAGTCCGGCCTCGAC
>NZ_JBARZC010000515.1:0-4753 GCF_049649345.1 Henriciella sp.
GTTCAGATTAGACGGGCAATTGAGATAGGACGCGCAAGAGCCGTCGAAGAAGTTGAGATCGACCAGGCAGACGCGGTTGTTCTTCTCGCGCTGGCTGAACTGGTAGGCCAGCTCGACAGCGACGAGCGTTGCACCCGCGCCGCCGACCGAGGATGTCACCGTCCAGCATTTTCCCGACGCATTGCCACCTTCCGCGGTTTCCTTGCGGCAGACATTATTCAGTGTCTCGCGCAAGGGATCGGCGGCGACAGGCGCTTCGACCATATCCCAGCGCGGCAGCGTGATGACCTGCTTGACCGCCAAGACGGGCACATTCTGCCCGACCACAATGCCGGAAAGACGGGGAGTTTCGCGGCCCGCATTGATCAGGAATTCGACGAGGTCATAGCTGCCATCGCTTTCTACAAGGAGCGCACAGTTCTGGTCGGTGCGCGCCGCGTCATAGGCCTCGGCTGGCGAGGCATGCATGGTGGCAGAAACAGCGCCGAGCTGGCCTGCGCTTTCGGCGATGTTGCTGCCCCATTGAGGGGCGAAGACGTGCAATCTGGCAGGTAAGGCCGATTTCGATGATCCGGACATGCTAGCGGCCTCCTGCTTGCGGGACATAGCCAAGATCACGGCGCACGACCTGGCTGTCGATATTGCTTGAGACGGCGCTGCCGACGGGCGGCGCGTTAGGGTCATCGAGCTTGCCGAGCAGAAGACGCTCTGCCTCTGATGGTTCTTCGCGGCCGGTCAGCGGATCGATCAGCCGCGTCCCGACAGGGGCCGGGCGGACCAGGCGCGGGGTGATGATGATGACCAGCTCGGTTTCGTTCATGCGGAACCGGTTGGAGCGGAACAGCGCGCCGAGGACCGGCACGTCGCCGAGCCACGGGGTCTGCACGCTCGTGCTGTCGACCGTGTTCTGGATGAGACCAGCAATCGCGAAGCTCTCGCCGTCGGACAGTTCGACGATTGTATGGGCGCGGCGCACGCTGAGGGCCGGGATTTCCACGTCTGCCAGGCGCACGGAGTTGCGCGGGTCGAGCTGGCTGACCTCTGGCTTCACCTCAAGGCTCATCAGGGAGTCCGACAGGATGGTCGGTGTAAAGTCGAGGCTCACACCAAATTCGCGAAACTCGATGGTGATCGCGTTTTCATCGGCTGCGACGGGCACGGGGAATTCGCCGCCAGCCAGGAAACTCGCCGTTTCGCCTGAGCGGGCGACAAGATTGGGCTCAGCGAGCGTGCGGATAATCCCTTTTTCTTCAAGCGCCTGAAGGAAGACGTCGATATTGACATTGCCGGCCTGGCCGAGGATCGACGCGATGGATTTAGGCGTTCCGCCTGACAGCAATCTTGAGCCGGTCGAGAACAGGAAATCACCGGACCGGCTGACTTCACTGCCAAGCCCGATCTCTTTGACGTCCTCGCGGGAGGCTTCAACGAAGCGAACCTCAAGCATGACCTGCTGCGGGCTTGTAACCTTGAGTGCATCTATAACTGCTTCGGGAGCATAGCTTGACGCGATCTCGAAAATCTCTGCCGCTGTCGCATCATCCGGCACATCGCCGCGCATGTGCAGCCTGTTGGCGACGGTGCGAAGATCAAGGCGGACATCCGGAAACAGAGCGGCGACATCGCTTCGGATCGCGCCGAGATCGTGCTGGACGCGCACATCGATGACTTCGACGAGCTGGCCGTCCTCATCATAGACAAGGATATTGGTCGAGCCGATCGAGCGGCCGCGCACATAGAGGCGGTTGTCCGCCGTCGGCGAGGCATCGGCAATTTCCGGCTGTGAGACGGCGATACGCTTGAATGGGCGGGCGACGGCAATCGGCGTGGAGCGGTTCACCACGACACTGAGGTCGGTCTGGACAGGGCCTGTTTCACCGGGGGCCGCGCTCACAGTCTCTGCGCCGCGCAATTGCGGCGCTGCATGGGCGCTGGCGAGAAGGCTTACGGAAGCAAAGCAGGCGAGTAGTGTTTTGAGCTTTCGCGCGTGTGCACTCATTATCAGCCCCTGAACTTTCGATTCTGCCGCTAAAATACGGCTTCTGAGCGGGCTGTTTTAGGTTAGAGGCATAAAGTCCGGCTGAAGCGGCTGATCGAAACTTCTGCGAAATTTGGCTGATTAAAGTTAAGACCTGACAGGAATTGACCGCCAGCGGCAATCCGCGAGCGGTCAAGAACAGTGTTCGAAGATTTGAGGCGCCTGAACCGGGTTCAGGCTTTGGAGGCTTTCCGGTCGGCTCTTTCGAGCAGCGCCATGAAGTCATCCATTTTGGATCCTTGCGCCAGCGGCTTGAACCTTGTCCTTAATCCTGCCGACATGGCTGATTGGACGGCGCGGCGCTTCTGCCGTGACTCGATGTTGATCGGTGTCTGTCTGCGGTTGTTTGTTCGTTTGGTCATAGTTGATCTCTGTGTACTCAACCGACAGACCGGCGAAGTGTTCCCGCTTTCCACTGCTCGGTATGGTTAATAAAGCAGAGGGCCGTGTTAACCCTAAGAGAGAAGGGGGCTGCGGCAGCCAACGGCGTTCATGCGCCGAACATTTTGGCAAACTCGCCCCATGGCACGAGCATGACGGTCATGCCGATAGCGAAGGATGCGAGCAGGAATCCGAGCAACATCAACACCCCGTCCCGGGCGACGAAGGCAAGGCCGAACAGCACGACTGCGGCGCCAGGAACGCCCACAACGAAGGGGACCATTTCCAGCGGGATCATCAGCAGGCCAAGCAGGGTTACAACTATGGCGGCAAAATAGGTCGCCCACTTGCCGGTCAGGAAACGGAGCCGCTCGGATATCAGCTTGTCGATGCGGCTCAGCCACTTGCCGGCGTTTTCATCCGCCTTCTTCAGCTTGTCCTTTGAAATCGAGCGGTTCTCAATAAAGCCGGGCACCCAGATGTGCTCGGCGCCGAAAACAATCTGTATGCTGAACAGAACGATGACCAGGCCGACAATAGCGGGTAGTCCAGGAATACCGCCGAGCGGCGGGATAAGGGTTAGCAGTCCCAACATAACGACAATCGGTCCGAAGGAGCGATGTCCGAACAGGTCCAGCAAGGCGCCGAATGTAACCTCGTCTCCGTCCGTCTCTTCGATCGCGCGCTCAAGGACGTTTTCAAGTGGATCGTCTTTAGAGGCGCTCATAGGCCTTGTCCCGGATGTGGTAATGCCATGCCAGACAAACCCGATAGACGGGATTTGGTTCAATCTGCCCCGCGACACCATGGCCTTTTCGCGCCAAGAGGGCTGGTGCAGCCAGGGTTGACCCGACGTTGCCGAGCCCGGCGTCTGGCGAAGAGCAGCTTTGTCCTGTACCTAGTGGCGTTAGGCTGAAAGCCTTGGGCATATAGGAGGTAGCCGCAGATGCAGGATCCAGATTTTGATGTACTGATCGTAGGTGCGGGCCTGTCCGGTATCGGCGCGGCCTATCACCTGCAGGAAAAGTGTCCCGGAAAGTCGTTCGCCATTCTGGAGGGCCGCGATGCGATCGGGGGCACCTGGGATATCTTCCGCTATCCCGGCATACGCTCGGACAGCGACATGCATACGCTCGGCTACAATTTCAAACCCTGGGAAGAGCGAAAGGCCATCGCGGACGGTACCTCCATTCTGAATTATGTGCGCGAAACGGCCGAGGACAACGGGATCGACAGGAAGATCAGGTTCAATCATCTGGTGCGCAAGGCAAGCTGGAACAGCGAGGCTGCGGCCTGGACCGTCGAGGCTGAGGACGCAAAGACCGGTGAGATGCACACGCTGTCCTGCCGCTTCTTGTATATGTGCTCGGGCTATTACTCCTATGAAGGTGGATACAAACCGGATTTTCCGGGCGAGGATAGCTTCAAGGGTGACGTCATCCATCCGCAGAAATGGCCTGAAGACCTCGACTACAAGGACAAGAAGGTTGTCGTGATCGGTTCTGGCGCAACGGCTGTGACGCTGGTGCCGGAGATGGCGAAGAAGGCCGCGCATGTGACTATGCTGCAGCGCTCGCCGACCTATGTTGTGTCCCGCCCGGTCGAAGATGCGATGGCCAACAAGCTACGCAAGGTCCTGCCGTCGAAGATGGCCTATGGCCTGGTGCGTTGGCGCAATGTGCTGTTGCAGATGTTCTTCTTCGACCGGGCAAGAAAACAGCCGGAAAAGGTCAAGACACGGCTTCTCGACATGGCGCGCGAGGAACTCGGGCCCGACTACGACATCGAGACCCATTTCACACCCAGTTATAATCCCTGGGACCAGCGTCTGTGCCTCGTGCCAGACAGCGATCTGTTCAAGTCCCTGAAGGACGGGGCTTCCTCGGTCGTCACCGATCACATCGACAGCTTCACGGAGACGGGTATCCGCCTCAAATCAGGCGAGACGCTGGACGCCGACATCATTGTCTCGGCGACCGGGTTGCAGCTTGTCTTCCTTGGCGGCATGGACGTTGAGGTCGACGGCAAGGCGATCGTGCCCGGTGAGATCCATGGCTATCGCGGTATCATGTTCGAAAACATACCGAATCTGGCGTCGACTTTCGGCTATACGAATGCGTCCTGGACGCTCAAGGCCGATCTGACGGCCGACTATGTGACGCGGCTGCTGCGCTATATGGACAAGAATGACCTGGTTGAGGCCCGCCCGGTGGCGGAAGGCGAGGTCGGCGATGAGCCCTGGCTCGACTTTTCCTCTGGCTATGTCACCCGGGTCATGGACCAGTTTCCGAAACAGGGCAGTGAGGCGCCGTGGCGGCTTCACCAGAACTATGT
>NZ_JBARZC010000516.1:0-4356 GCF_049649345.1 Henriciella sp.
GTCGTTTGATTTTAGGCCCGCAACCGGTGCGGCCGCTGGGTCGTGGACTGGTGGAGACAGCCGGGTGGCGCCCCTCACCGAGCGCTCGACAGACATATAATTTTATTCGACTAAGTAAAATAATTGAGCAGCACATGCAGCTGGCCTGCGCCAGCAGGCCGCACTGAAAGACATATAATATACATTCAAATCAAAGCGTTATTTGAATGTTGCTCGTATGTCACATAGGCGCGACAATTCCATTTATGTCTGATAACACCTAAATACATGGCCCGATTCCGATAAGAACTAATTTGTACTTCGAATCAATTTTCCAGTTTTGAAAGATGTTGAATGACTGATACCGCCCCGCCGCAAGATGAGACGACGACGGACTATGAGACCGATTATGAAGTCGGCCAGGACAATGTCGAAATCTGGGGCCTCGACATTCACAATCCGGTCTTTTTCCTGAGCGCGGGCCTCGTCCTGCTGTTCGCCGGGACCTCCCTTATCTTTCCAGACGCAGCCGCTGCCGGGCTTGAAGCAGCGCGCTCTTGGACGCTGCATACCTTCGACTGGCTGTTTGCGATGACGCCCCTGCTGCTCCTCGCCTTCTGCCTGTTCCTGGCCTTCTCGCCCTTTGGACGGATCCGGCTCGGCGGCGCGGATGCGAAACCGGAATTTGCGCTCCATTCCTGGGTGGCCATGCTTTTTGCCGCAGGCGTCGGCATCGGCTTCATGTTCTATGGCGGGGCAGAACCGCTTGCCTATTACACCGACTGGTTCGGCACGCCGCTCAATGCAGAAGCGGCCAGTGATGAGGCCCGCCGCCTCGCCTTTAGCGCCACTCTTTTCCACTGGGGCCTCTCGCCCTGGGCGATTTATGCGATTGTCGGCCTGGCGCTTGGCTTTTTCGCCTATAATAAAGGCCTGCCGCTGACCATTCGCTCTGCCTTCTACCCGCTCCTGGGTGAGCGCGTCTGGGGGGCATGGGGCCATTTCATCGACACGATGGCGGTCATCTCCACCGTCTTTGGCCTCGCCACAACGATCGGCATTGGCGCCATGCAGGCGAGCAGCGGCCTCAGCTATATGCTCGGTTTCACACCGACCCTCCTCATGCAGGTCGGCCTGATCCTGGCGATCACCGGCCTTGCCGTGATTTCGGTGTTCCGCGGCATGGATGGCGGGGTGAAACTGCTCTCCAACATCAACATGACCATCGCGCTCGGCCTGATGATCTTCGTCTTCATTGCCGGCCCGACGCTTGCCATTACGACGGGCTTCGGCACTAACTTCGTCGGCTATCTCCAGGACACGCCCGCCCTGACCAACTGGTTCGGACGCGAAGACCAGGCCTGGTTCCATGACTGGACGATCTTCTACTGGGCCTGGTGGATTTCCTGGTCGCCCTTTGTGGGCATGTTCATTGCGCGCATCTCGCGCGGGCGGACCGTCCGCGAATATCTGAGTGTCGTCATCATCGCGCCGTTCATCATCTGCGTGATCTGGTTCACCACATTTGGTGAGACGGCCATCCAGCAATTCGAGACCGGCACGGGCGACCTTGCCGGCGGGGTCGAGACCGCATCGCTGACCCTGTTCCAGATGCTCGACAGCCTGCCACTCGCGGCAGTCACTTCGACCGCGGCGATCTTCCTCCTCGTCGTGTTCATTGTCACCTCGGCAGACTCCGGCGCTCTCGTCGTCGACAGCATCACCTCGGGCGGCAAGACCGATGCCCCTGTTCCCCAGCGCGTCTTCTGGGCCTGCATGCTGGGCGTGACAGCCTCGATGCTGCTCTATGGCGGCGGGCGATCAACGCTGCAGTCACTGCAGGCCGGCACGATTACGGCTGCATTGCCGTTCACCGTCATTCTGCTGGTCTGCTGCATCAGCCTCTTCCTCGGCCTTCGAAGCGAGCTTGCGGGCGAGGCGGAAAAACCCGAACCGGAAACCTGACCGGGCCGGCATCTCGACATCGCAGCCGCTCTGCCGCTATGTGAAGCCGGACATGGCGTTGGGAGTGGTACATATGCGGTTTTTGCTGGCCGGACTGATTATCGGATTGCTGGCGGCCTGCCAGTCGAGCGGGCTGACGCAAGAGGCCGAAGCAGAAACCGAGAACAGCGAAAAGGTCGACTTCTCCGCCTTCGAGACCCGCCCCGGCTTTATCGACATCAAGGTCGATGCGGACACCAACAAGGTCTACGCCGTCCTGCCCGCGCGTGAGGACAATGGCGTCCTCCTGCGCATGATCCACGCGGTTCGCCTGAAAGCCGGCCTCGGCTCCAACCCGGTCGGCCTTGATCGCGGCTGGGGCAGTAGCGGCGAGATCCTCGTCTTCCGCAAAATGGGCGACAAAATCATCCTCGAGGTTGAAAACCAGACCTACCGCGCCTCACCGGATAACCCGCTCGAAGAACGCGCCGTGCGCGAAAGCTTCGCCAACTCCTTCATCGCCAGCGCCGAGATCAAATCAGACGATGGCGACATCATCTTTGACCTCACAGACTTCCTGCAAAGCGACGCGCTCAATCTCGTCCAGTATCTGAAGGACGCCGGTCAGGGCGATTTCAAACTCACCGAGGACCGCACGCTCGTCGATACGGGCAGCGTCCTCACCTTTCCCGACAATGTCGAGATCGATGCCTATCTGACCTTTTCCTCCGCCGATCCAGGCCGCGAGGTTTCTACCGCCGCCGCCAATGGCCGCGACGTGACGCTGATCCAGCATCATTCCTTCGTGCGTCTGCCTGAGGAGGGCTACACGCCCCTACCGTCAGACCCGCGCGCGGGCGTCATCGATCTTGTCCATTATGACTATAGCGCCGGCCTCGATGAGCCGGTCGAGACCCGCCTTGCCCGCCGCTTCCGCCTCAAAAAGAACGAAGCCGGCGAGACGATAAACCCGATCGTCTTCTACATCGACCCGGGCGCCCCGAAGCCGATCCAGGACGCGCTGATGGACGGCGCCCTCTGGTGGTCAGATGCCTTCGCCGCAGCCGGTTATCCCGATGGCTACCGCGTCGAAATACTGCCGGAAGACGCCCATCCGCTCGATATCCGTTACAATGTCGTCCAGTGGGTCCACCGCCAGACGCGCGGCTGGTCCTATGGCGGCGGCATTGCCGATCCGCGCACCGGCGAAATGCTGAAAGGCCATGTCATCCTCGGCTCGCTGCGCGTGCGCCAGGACCGGATGATCTTCGAAGGCCTCGCCGGCACGGACCAGACCGGCACAGGCGCCGCAGATGATCCGGTCGAGCTTGCGCTTGCCCGCATCCGCCAGCTCGCGGCCCACGAGATCGGCCACCCGCTCGGCTTTGCGCATAATTTCGCCGCCAGCACCTATGGCAAAGGCTCGGTCATGGACTATCCCGCCCCGGATGTCCGCATCACAGATGGCGAGCTTGATTTCTCCAATGTCTACGGTGTCGGCATCGGCGAATGGGACAAGTTTTCCACGACCTGGCTCTATGGCGACATGACCCGCGAGGAACGCGACCAGCTTATCGAAGACGCCCGCGCCCGGGGCCTGATCCTGGTGCATGACGAAGACGCCAGAAGCGCTGCGACCGGCCACCCGCTCGGCAATATCTGGGACAATGGTCCCGACCCGGCAGAAGCCCTCGCCGAGACGATGAAAGTCCGCCGGATCGCGCTCGACAATTTCGGTGCCGACCGCATCCAGCCCGGCGAGCCGATTGCCGACCTCAACAAGGTCATCGTGCCGATCTATCTCTATCACCGCTACCAGACGGCGGCGGCCGCCAAGCTGATCGGCGGAATGAGCTTCAATTATGGCCTGCGCGGAGACGGCCAGCCGGCGGCAGACATCGTTGACCCGGCCCGCCAGCGCGCCGCGCTCGAAACCGTGCTGACGACCATCGACCCGGCCGAGCTTGACCTCTCCGACGACACCCTCGCTTTGCTCACCCCCGGCCTCTCGAACTACACGCTGGCCGAAAGCGAGCGCGAACTGTTCAACGACACCGCCGACCCGGCCTTCGACGTCACCGCTGCCGCCGACACCGCCGCCAGCCTCACCTTCGATGTGCTGCTTGCGCCCGAACGCGTCGCCCGGCTCATCGAATTCAATCGCCGCGACAGCGCCAATCCCGGCGCCGAAGAGATGTTCGAGGCGATCCAGACAAAAGTCATGCGCAGCCCGCGCGCCCAGCGCACAAGCGCCATCTCCGAGACGGTCCGCGCGCGCTACGCCTTCGCGCTGATGGATCTTGCTCGGGCCGACACGACGACCGCCGTGAAAGCCGCCGCGTCTGGCGCCTTGCGCGACCTTCGCGGCGCTCTTGAAAGCCAGAACAGCGATCACTCGGCATGGCTCGCCGCTCGCATCGATGCCTATCTCGG
>NZ_JBARZC010000517.1:0-7694 GCF_049649345.1 Henriciella sp.
CCCGATCATGTTCGAGCTGACACAGAGCGCGGATCTCACCTCCTGGGACGGCGATACGAATGATCCGAGGTGGAAGCAGTTTGTCGCCGATATCGGCCAGGCGCTTGAGCAGTCCGACGCCGAACCTGCTTCCAAACAGGAAATAGCGCCCGAGACAGCAGTGCCGGCGCCGGATGCCACGATCGAAAATACGTTCTGGTCATCGATCAGCGCCAGCGACGACCCGGCCGATTACGAGGCCTATCTGCAACGCTATCCCGATGGTCATTTTGCGACCCTGGCGCAGAACCGTCTCGCAAATCTGAAGGCCGCGCCGGCAGCTGCCATAGCCTCTGAACCGGAGCCGGTGCACGCGCCCGCTGCGCCTCAGAAAGTTCGCGAGAGCACCGCGGCGTCACCGCCTCCACAGGAAACGCTTAGCAAGAAGGGCGGCGTACCAATCGTCACGATCCTTGGTGGACTGATCGTCGCCGGTATTGGCGCGGGTGCTTTCGTCTTCATGTCAGGCAACGCGGCCGTGCAAGCGGACGGCGAGGCGGCGGCCCTGGCCGATGCATTTTCCGACTGCGATCTATGCCCTCAGATGAAGCAGCTGGAAGCCGGCACATTCCTGATGGGATCACCCGATGATGAACCGGGACGGACCGGAAATGAATCGCCGCGCCACGAAGTCACCCTATCGCCTTTTGCCATCGGGATCGACGAGGTGACATTCGCCGAATGGGAGGCCTGCGTCGAGGATGGCGGATGCGGGGACTATACCCCGCCGGACCGAGGATTCGGCAAAGGCGATCAGCCGGTCATTGGCGTTTCATGGAACGATGCCCAGTCCTATACGCGCTGGCTCTCAGGCAAGACAGGCCGGGCCTATCGGATCCCGAGCGAGGCAGAATGGGAATATGCTGCGCGCGGCGGCACCGAGACACCTTACTGGTGGGGAAACACGTTCGATCCCAAGATCGCGCCAGTGAATGCGCCTGTGGCGCCATCCTCGCTTCAGGAAAATCCGTTTGGCCTGCGCGCCATGCTGGGCAATGCGCGCGAATGGGTCGAGGATTGCTACGTCAACAATTATGTCGACGCGCCAAATGATGGCAGCGCGCGGCAGACAGTCGATTGCCAGCGGCGGGTGCTGCGCGGCGGTGCCTGGGGCCGAGATGCTGACGACCACCGTGTTTCCAACCGCGCCCGGCTTGACCGGACAGTGCGTGACAAGGTCTTCGGCTTCCGGGTTGCGACGTCCGAGCTTCCAGAGAACTAGCGCTTCAGGAAGAGCAGGTGGCTAGGGCCATGCCCCACTAAACGTCCAGTCGGCTTGCGCCCCGCTCATCCGGCGCTGAGCTCCATCAGAAGTCCGGCGCCGCCCAGTATGGCGATCAAGGTCCAGGGGTAGGGGGCTGGTGTGCGCCAAAGCGCGCGGTTGCCAAAGATGGCGAGCGAGAGGCCAAGCGCTGCAAATCCTGCGCTAATCGCCGTGGCTACCGCCGCATAGGCCACCCCGTCAGCCGATTTCGCGGCAAGCAGGAAGAGCGCTGCCATCGCCAGAACCGCGACCGAGCCGACGTGCCAGGAAAAATGATGGAGCCAGATCACATCATCGGGCAGGCCTGATCCTTTCAGAGGAGCGAGGACTTTCGGCGAGCCGAGAATTTCATGTCCGAGCACACCAAGCAGTGAAAGGGCGGCGGCAACGATAAACAGAATACCAGGCAGATCACTCATTGTATCACCACACTTATCTTCATGAACGGGGCTTTCTCATTTGCCAGCGCGATGGCGGTTGGCTTTCAATTACTGATCCAATAAAACTGTTATGGAATATTCATTCCAAAAAGCAATACCGGATAGTCCGATTGTTATGGAAGGCTTGTCGAGACGCTTGCTATCGGTCCAAAGTGGCCCGGATCCTGTCAACGAAACGTGCCGTAAACAGTCTGGAAATTCGAATGGTGAGACCGCGCTCGAAGTCGAGAGACGAACTTGTCCTCAGCGCCATGTGGGCCTTCTGGAAGAACGGCTTTGCATCGACATCTGTTGAGGACCTTGTCGCGTCAACAGGCGTTGGGCGCGGCGGCATCTACACCGATTTCGGTGGCAAGGAGCAGCTCTTTCTCGGGTGTCTTGCCGCCTATCGGGAGAAATATGTCGACCCGGCGCTTGCGCTTCTGCTGTCAGGTGAAGACGGCCTCAGCGGCATTGAAGCATACTTCGATCACTTCATTGAGCTGCACAAACAGCATGGAATGCCTGGCCCGGGCTGCTTCCTGGCCAACGTGATGACCGAATGTGCACCACATGACGAGGCCGTCCGAACTCTCGTGAACCAACATGAGCGGGATCTGCGTGCCGGGTTCCTCAATGCACTGGAAAGATCAGCTGTTGATTCAGCTGCGAAGCTTTCGAACCGAGAGGTTGACGAACTGGCCGGATTTCTGGCTACCGCGAGCCAGGGCCTGTGGTCCTACGGTCGCTCCATTGACGATGTCGGCGAGCTTGAGCGCTTCAAAACAACCCTGATGAAGCTGTTGAGCGCCCGCCTCGCTTTGATCTGATCAAACTGTGCTGCCGGTCTAAGCCGAACCGGTCTCCCGCAGCGTTTGCTCAATCCTGGTTTACTCTGACAGTGCCAAACCAGGCGCTGATATGCGCGATAAGTCCCGGATTTTTCGGGACTAATTCGAGACGTCTCGAATTCGCTGATTTTCGGGAAACTGGCTGGCGGAGAGGAAGGGATTCGAACCCTCGATACGCGTAAACGTATACGCCCTTAGCAGGGGCGCGCCTTCAGCCACTCGGCCACCTCTCCGCAACAGCCTGCCTGACTAGCCGCATGCTCGCGCCGCTGCAAGAGGGCAAGCAGGCTCAAACTGACATCGCTCAGGGTGTGACCACGTTGAACCAGAAATCAGGCGTGTCCAGTGTCGTCAGGAAGGCGCCGGCGGCGGCTGTCTCACCCTCAATGGCGAGGCGGCCTGATCCGACCAGTGCCGGCACATTCGCCTCCCGCAGGATCAGCGCATTGAAGTCTGTCCGCGACAGCCGAAGACGGGCGGCGGCGTCTTCCGTGTCGGCGAGCCTTGGCACGATCACGTCCTGCCCGATCTCGAGCGACAGCGTCTCGCCCGTATCGGTGAAATCAAAGACGAGCGTGAACGGATCGCGGCTCAACTTGTCCGGGTCATACCGGCTGGCGAGCGCATCGAACAGGTCGAGCGTAGGAACCGCTTTCAGGAAATCGGCATTGCCCGCGGTCGCGGTGCCGCCCTCGGGGAGCGGTGTTCTCAATTCATGCGCCGCAGTCAGATAATAGCTGCGCCAGGCGCCGCTTTCGGCCTGGAAGCCGAGCTGTTCATAGCTTGCCGCCAGCCAGGATTTGGCGCGTTCATTGCCGGGGTCCGAGAAGACTGCCTGATTGAACAGTTCGGCGGCCCATCTGTAGTCGCCGCTGTCGAAGGCGCCGATGGCCCGCTCCAGCACCGCGTCCATGCCGCCCATCGCCGCGACATAGCGCCGGGCCGTCTCCTCGCGGGGCAGGGCGTTATAGTCCGCCGGAACGCCGCTCCACCAGCCATAATAGAACTGGTAGACCGCTTTGGCATTGTGATTGAGCGTGCCGTAATAGCCGCGCGTGGCGAAATCATCCTGGCTGAAGGAGGGCTCGGGAATGGTCTCGGCGGCCTCGGTCATCGTCGCGCCGGCATTAGCGCGGCGCAGCGTCTGGTCGTGGACATAGCGGTAAATGTCGCGCTGGCCGCGCAGGAAGGTCTGGACATTCTCGGTGCCCCAGGTCGGCCAATGGTGGGAGGCGAACATCAGATCCGCGCGGTCGCCATAGTCGGCGAGGGCGCGGTCGATCACCCGGCTCCATTTCAGCGTGTCGCGAACCTTGGCGCCGCGCGGGGTGAGCACATTGTGGAAGGTGGCGGTCGCGACTTCAGCGGTGCAGAGCGCGCGCTTTTCAGGCAGGTAGAACATGAATTCGGCCGGCGCTTCGGTGCCGCCGGCATCCATGAATTCGAAGGTGACGCCATCAATGACGCGGCGCGTGCCCCAGCCGCCGATTTCCTCGGTCGGCAGCACGAGACCGGTCGTCCCCTGCGGCAAGCCGGCGCCAAGACCTGTCCCAACATTGGCGGTTTCCGAACTCGGGATAGTGCGCCCGAACATCAGGACCGCGCGGCGGGACATAAGATTGCCAGCGATCAGGTTTTCGGCCACAGCGTTTTCGGTGAAGCCTTCCGGCGCGAGCACGGGCACGTTCCGGCTCTCGATCTCCTCTTCGCTGATCACGCCGCGCGCGCCGCCAAAATGGTCGGCATGCGAATGAGTGTAGAGAACGCCGGTGACAGGCCGCTCGCCGAGCGTGTCATTGACGAGTTTGAGCCCCGCTGCGGCGGTTTCCCTGACGGTCAGCGGGTCGACAATGATCCAGCCCGCCTCGCCCTCAATGATGCTCATCACCGAGAGGTCGTAGCCGCGTACCTGCCAGATGCCGTCGGCGACTTCGAACAGGCCATGCTTTGCTGTGAGGCCCGACTGTCGCCAGAGCGACGGATTGACGGTGTCTGGCGCTTCGCCCGCGATGAAATCGAATTGAGGAACCGACCAGACGACCGAGCCGTCTTCGCCGAGAATGGCCTCTGCCTCGATGGCGGCGAGGAAACCGCGCGCGGCGTCTTTATAGTCGTCCTGGTCATCAAGGGGCAGGCGCGCAGCGACGCTGGCATTGGCCTCGGACGTTGCCTCTGTCGCGGTGCCAGCTTGCGGCGGTGCAGGCGTGCGTGCTTCGCTCGTGTCTTCAGCAGGCTCGCTGCCGGCCGCCTGCGAGCAGGCAGCGATCATCGACATGGCCATCATGCCGGCGGTGAACAGTCTCATAGTCTGATCCTCCCACTTTTTAAGGCAGCCTAACCGGATCACGCTGGCTGGCAATTGCTGACGCGTGGACACCCTGCCTTGCCATGGCCCCGGCTTTGCACGGGGAGACCGCAAATAGTTGAGGAATCGGTTCAATGTTGCACAAGTGGGTAGGCGCGGTGCGGCAAGGGGCCAAGGCAGGCCAGCCAGGGGGAAGATAATATGTTGAGGAAGCTGCTCTGGGCGGTGCTGCTCCTGTCGCCGCTCTTGCTGGTTCTGGGATGGCGTCTGTTTGCCCCCGCAATGAACCTGCAAGTCGGAAGCGACGAAGCGCTTGCCCTTCGCCAGGGGGCAGCGATTGCGAGCTGCGAGGCTCCTTTCGACACCTATTACAAAGAAAGCCGCGCTGCGACGATGTCCTGTGGCATCAGGGAGGGGGGGCGCACGATGATTGTCGAGACGCCGGTTCCGGCAGGGGAGGGGCGCGACCGCCTGCGCACAAAGGGCGCCAACTGGATTTTCAATTCGCGCCATTCACAGAATTTCGAGGGCCGTACCGTCCGGGTTGAGATTATTGGATCGTGTGAAGGCTGTGAAGGGCAGGCCAAGGCAATCTACGCGACGGGCAATCGCGGCAATAGCGGATGGCAATCGATTGATCTCAAGCCAGACCGGCAAGCTTTCACTTTCGAGTATGACGTTCCTGTCCTGCCAGAGGAGGAAGAGGCCTCGCGACCGACCCTAATCCTCAATTCAGGCGTGCCAGACGCGGTCATGTACATCGACCGTATCCTCATCGTGGAAGCAGCCGAATGACCCTGTTCGAGTACGAACCAGGTGAAACGCCGAAGACCGGCAGCAAACATGGTGCGGTGCTGGCGACTTTTGGGGTGGGCCTCATCTTCCTGCTATGGCTGATTGCGGGCGGGTATGCCGTTCGCACCGCTGCGCAACAGACACCGGAATTTGCCAGGTTGGACCCGCACATTCGCCAGAAGCTGGCCGGCATCGATCCGGAAGAGGCCCATGATGTGGTCTGGCTCGGAACCAGCCGGATCTTCCGGCAGATCGATGCAGGAGCGCTGTCGGAACGCTGCGGTGCGGACATGTACAATGCCGGCGCAGGCGGCGCGAATGCGGCGAATATCCGTTTCATGCTCGACTGGATGCTGGACCAGCCGTCCCAGCCTCGAACGATCTGGATCGAGCCGACGGGAGTGGCCAATGCCGGCATCCCCCGCACAGCGCGGGCGCGGTATCTCGCGCCGGACTGGCAACCAGCCTATCTGAGGTCGAGCCTTCTTGATGCGGAGCGTGCTGAGGACGTCTCGGAAAGCGAACTGCAATACGACATATTTCTCCACTCGATTTCCAGCTTCTTCCTGACCGGCGTGGTTCATGAGCTGGTCAAAGAGCGGCCGCTTGAATCGATCGACAATATCGGCGTTCGGGGCTTTACGCGGCTTGACGCTGACGGGGGCCGCAGGAATCCCCGTGCGGCAAAACTGCAGCGCCTCCTGGAAGAGGACCCGGACCTTTTCCAGGCCTATTTCGAGGACCAGGCTGCTGCACTGGGCGGATTATCGCAGGATGATGCAGCAGCGGACGCCCTGAATTTCGCGCGGCCAATCCTGTCCGGCCTGACGACAGAAGAGCTCTCACGGGTGGGGCTGATATTCCCGCCAAAATCGGGCCACTCGCAGCTTCCGCTTACGGAACTCACCGTACGCGGCGTCGACATTCCGGTTCTGACCTTCCCGCTCGCCGACCATGGCTTTCTTGCCGACAGTGACTACTGGTTCGATGAAGGCCATCTGAGCGGCGAGGGCGCCGATCTGCTCGCACAATCCATCGCCAGACGCATTTGCGGAGCTGGCTGATGTTGTTTTCGACCTTCCTGTTCGCTCTCTTCTTTCTAGGCGTTTTTACGCTCTATTGGAGCCTTCCGTCCGGGCGCGCGCGCGTCATCTTCCTGCTGGCAGCCAGCTATGTGTTCTATGGCGCATGGGATTACCGGTTCCTGGGTCTGATCAGCTTCGTCATCCTTGTGGCCTATATCGGCCAGCATGCTCTGTTCAGGAGGTCGAATACAAAGGCCAGGAACTGGATTACAGGGATATCGGTCACACTCCTGCTCGCCACGCTGGGCGTGTTCAAATACTTCAACTTCTTTGCAGACAGTTTCGTGATCCTGCTGCAGCGGGCAGGCATCGAGGCATCACAGCCGACGCTCAGCATCATCCTGCCAGTTGGCGTGAGCTTCTATATCTTCCAGGCAATTGGCTTCATCGTCGATGTCCGCCGGGGCGAGTTCAAGGATCCTCGCGGCTTTATCGATACGGCCTTCTTCGTCGCTTTCTTTCCTCAGCTTGTTGCCGGGCCGATTGTCCGGGCAGCTGACTTCTTTCCGCAGATCGACCTGAAAAAGCAACTCTCGCAGATTCCATGGAGCGGCGTGATGGTGCTGTTCATGGGCGGGTTCTTCAAGAAAGTGGTCGTCGCCGACAATCTGGGGCTTCTCTGCGTCGATCCGGTCTTCGCAGACCCGTCGGGCTATTCGCAAAGCGCGATCATCTATGCGAGCCTTGCCTACACCGTTCAGATCTTCTGCGATTTCTCCGGCTATTCTGACATGGCGATCGCGGTGAGCCGGTGCTTTGGCTACCAGATTCCGATCAACTTTCGCGGCCCGCTCTTTTCTTCAACGATCACGGATTTCTGGCGCCGCTGGCATATTTCGCTGTCGGCCTGGTTGCGCGACTATCTCTATATTCCGCTGGGCGGCAGCCGGAACGGCGAGGGCAAGACGCTGCGCAATTTGATGGCCACCATGGTGC
>NZ_JBARZC010000518.1:0-1870 GCF_049649345.1 Henriciella sp.
AAAGTGACGTTCTTCTGGCGCTCGCGGCGACGGCGCATCATGCAGTCACACGGTCTGAATTGCCTGAACTGATTATCGGTCATGGCGTGCTTGGCCAACTTGTGGCGCGGCTCGTCATTTCTATGGGCGGGGCAGCTCCCACAGTATGGGAAACGAATTCAGCCCGGCATGGCGCTGACGGCTACAAGGTCTGCCATCCGGAAAGCGATACACGGCGCGACTACAAGACCGTTTGCGATGTCAGCGGCAATGTCAGCGCGCTCGACACCGCGATCATGCATTCAGCCAGGGGCGGCGAGATCGTCCTCGCAGGCTTCTATGCCGAACGGGTCTCCTTCGAATTTCCAGCCGCCTTCATGCGCGAGCTGAGCTTCAAGATCGCGGCCGAATGGGCCCGCGATGACATGGACGCCGTACTGGCGTTGCACCGAAACGGCCGGCTCTCTCTGGAGGGGCTGGTCACGCACATCGAAAAACCAGGCAACGCCGATGCGGCCTACCAGACCGCTTTCAACGACGCGACGTGCCTGAAAATGCTTATCGAATGGGGAGTTCCGCAATGACCACACTCATAGAGGGACGCAGCCGAGGTTCGATGGAGGATTTCACCGACGCCCTGCGCGACGAGGCCTCCCAGGAACCGGATGCCCCGCAAACCGGCGAAGTGACCAAGGAAACACAGATCATAGCGATCTATGGCAAGGGCGGGATCGGCAAGTCCTTCACACTAGCCAATCTAAGCTACATGATGGCCCAGCAGGGCAAGAAAGTCCTGCTCATCGGCTGTGATCCGAAATCCGACACGACCAGCCTCCTGTTTGGCGGACGGGCTTGCCCGACCATCATCGAGACCTCTTCGAAGAAGAAAGAGTCCGGCGAGGAAGTCGAGATTGGCGATGTCTGCTTCAAGCGGGACGGCGTTTACGCGATGGAGCTTGGCGGGCCGGAAGTTGGCCGCGGCTGCGGCGGACGCGGCATCATTCACGGCTTCGAACTGCTCGAAAAACTCGGCTTTCACGAGTGGGATTTCGATTATGTCCTGCTCGACTTCCTGGGCGACGTCGTCTGCGGCGGGTTCGGCCTGCCGATCGCGCGGGACATGTGCCAGAAAGTGATCGTGGTCGGCTCGAACGACCTTCAGTCTCTCTATGTCGCGAACAATGTCTGCTCGGCGGTGGAATATTTCCGCAAGCTCGGCGGCAATGTCGGGGTCGCCGGCATGGTCATCAACAAGGATGACGGCACGGGCGAAGCAACAGCGTTCGCCGAAAAAGTCGGCATTCCGGTGCTCGCCGCGATCCCGGCGGACGAAGATATCCGCCGCAAGTCAGCCAATTACCAGATCGTTGGGCGGCCCGGCACGCAATGGGCGCCGATGTTCGAGGCGCTTGCCGAGAATGTTGCCAGCGCACCGCCAATGCATCCGACACCGCTGCCGCATGACGGTCTGCTCGATCTCTTCTCGGCCGAAGAGACGGGCAAGGACTTTCAGCTGACACCGGCGACAAGCGCAGACATGCGCGGCGTCAACATCATCGAGAAACCATCACTTGAAGTGATCTACGAGGAAATCTGAGGACATTATGACCGAACGGGCGGGCGATATTCAAAGAGAGACGGGCCATGAGCTCGACCTCACGCCTGCCGGGCCGTCGGTTGACGATGGTGGGTCTGACTCGATTGCCGAAGCGACATGCCATGGCGGCGCTGAAACGCTGCGCGATGCGGCGAAGAAAGCCGGCAAGCACACGCTGCTTGAGCAATACGCCAAGGATTATCCAACCGGCCCGCACGACCAGCCACAAAGCATGTGTCCGGCCTTTGGCTCCCTGCGCGTTGGCCTTCGCATGAAGCGCACAGCGACGATCCT
>NZ_JBARZC010000519.1:0-5369 GCF_049649345.1 Henriciella sp.
GCGCCAGTCGGGCCAGCGTGTGCTCGGCGAATTTAACATCGAGGCGGCGTCATGAGCGCGTGGTGGGAAGCTCTGTCACTGCGCGAGAAGGGCCTTATCGGCGCTGCGGGCCTGCTGGTCGGCATTCTGGTCATCTGGTACGGGCTGGTATCGCCCTCGCTTGCCGCGCGCGACGCCGCTGCGATCGAGCGCCAGACGGCTGCCGCGCAATTGTCGCGCGTCGAGCAATTGGCCGCTGCGGTTCGCGCGCGCTCTCCAGCGCAGGCGGCTATAGCTGTCTCGACCGCAACCACGCTCGGCGCTGAAGCGTTCAAGACGGAAGTCACACGCGAAGCCCAGGCCGCCGGCCTCTCGATAGCGAGGCTTCAGGGCGCCGATGATGGAAGGTTTTCAATGGTATTCGAACAGGCAGACCCGAGACAGCTTTTCTACTTTCTGTCGCTGGTCGAAACCCAGCTCGGCGGCCGTGTCGAGCGGCTCAGCATGGACAAGGCCGGTAATGGCCGCGTGCGCGCCACGGTCGAGCTTTCCGGCGGAGGCGCCTGAATGCTGCGATTTCTGCTCGTTCTGACAGCGCTGATTGCGCTTGTCTGGTTCGCTGCCAGCCAGATCCCGCTTGGCATGGTGCTGAACCGGCTGCCGCTCAACGCGATGGGCGTGGAGTGGACCCAGTCTGAAGGCACGATCTGGGACGGGCGGATGTCCGGGGTCTATCTCAATGGCCAGCCGGTTGGCGACGTCGATCTTGCGCTGCGGCCGATGTCTCTGTTGGCCTTTGCGCCAGCGCTCGAAGTCCAGTGGGGCGGTGCAGGCGGACGCGGCGCAGGCGTTGTCACCGTGAGAGGAGAAGACAGGATCGAGGCCACCGATCTGCGCGTCGAGCAACAGATCAATGCGCTGGAAAGCCTTTCCAATGAAGTGCGCTCGATTGGCGGCATCTTCCGGCTGAGCGGCGGTGAAGTGAGCATTGCCGACGGCAGTTGCACAGCCGCCTCCGGCAATGTCCAGACCGACACGCTGGCCCGCGCGGCTCAGCAATTCGGTCGGACATTCTCTGACCTCACCGGTTCGATCAGCTGTGAAAATGGCGCGTTCAGCATTGATTTGAGCGGCGATAGCCCGGCCGGGGACACGGTCGAGATTAATGCCATGGCGACGCTCTATGGGCGATCCGATATTGATGTTGTGGTCAACACCGAAGACGATGAGATCGAGACGCTTCTGGCGCGCAGCGGATTCTCGCAGAGCGAGGGTGTGTGGACCTATCAGTATGAAACGGCGGCCGTGGCCGGGGGGCGGCTATGAGACTCATGTCCCTGATTGCCGCGGGCGGCCTGATCGCGGCCTGTTCCTCAACCCCGGCCCCGGACGATTATGATCCGGCGGCCGTTCTGCCCGCCCGTGATGTGGTGCCAAAATCGGGGATTGGCCCGCAAATGCTCGAAGCCGACGAATGCGCGCTGTTTCTGTGGAGCCAGACCGATGCGAGCAAGTTCATCTTCTTCGAGAAGGCCCAGTCTGGAACGGCGAAGATGCAGATCGGTGAAATGGCCGTCAATGTCACGCAAACCGGCAATCGCGGAGAGATTTTTGGCCAGTTCCTGACCGAGCAGACCTTTGTCGGCCCGGAGCGCGAGCAGATTGCCGTGATAGTGGTACCAGGCGATGAGTTGCAGGGCGGCCAGCGTGTCGAATCAGGCCGCATAACCATCACCACCGCTGAGGGCTGGAAGACAGTCATGCCTGTGCTAGGCGTGCAGGCCTGCCAGAGCTGAGACGTCTTATCGTGCGAGGGGGAGAGTGGCTCCGCGAGTAGGACTCGAACCTACGACCGGGCGATTAACAGTCGCCTGCTCTACCAACTGAGCTATCGCGGATCACTTGCGAGACGGCTCCAATACCAAACGAAGCGGCCAAGTCAAACGCCCTCTTGCAGAGAGCTGATAAAAAAACGGCGGGAGCAAGCTCCCGCCGAGGCATTGGGTGATGGTGGGTGTCTCCAAAGAAGACAATCCTAGATATCTCGCGGAATGGTTAATGGCGCGTAAACGGTTTGCGCGAAGTTCGCCTGTGCCGCGTAAGACAGGTTAATGGGGGCGTGTTTTCTGACGTATCACACACGCCCCTCATAGTGTTGCAGGCAGGCTAACTCGCCCAGCGCACCTCGAACCGGCCTGTCTCCTGCCAGTAGTCCTCAGACTGGGGCAGGGTGCAGAGTTGCAGCTGCAGCTCGCCAAGCGGGATTTTCTTGTCGGTATGCGCGTCCTTCGCCTTGACCAGGACGAGGTTCTCGCCCGTCATGCTGTGGTCGCCATCCTTGCCCGGTTTGGAAACCATCCGGCGGAACTTGGCGTCGATCAGCATCTGGCGCCCACTGACATGGGTCAGCTTGTAGACCTGCTCCGGCAGGACATGATTGAGGAAACGCGCGCGCCCGATGACGCTGCCCGTCAGGAGGCGAGCACTGGCTGTCATCTCGCCTGCGGGGAGGATGATATCGCTCTCCACGAAGGGTTTGAGTGTCCCGGCAATGCGGCCCCAGTGATTCTCGCGCCGATAGTCCGGATCGACCTCAGTGCGGATATTCCATCCGGTGAGAAGGCCGCTCTGGATGCCATTCAGCGCTGCAGAGCCGAGCGCGGTGACGAGCTTCGCGTCATCGATATAGCCGGTCTTCGACATGGGCAGCCAGTCGCCAGCGAAATAGTTCTTGGCCGAGATGATCCGGTCGCTGCTGACCGGCAGGTGGCGCTCGATCAGGTCGCGGACATCCGTCAGCTCGGACGGTTTGCCGGTCAGGATGACGACGTCGCAGTCAAACAGGCCCGCAAACTCGCCATGCACTTTTGCCAGTTCGGAGAACCAGTGCTGGATGATTGTTTTCAGGCGGCCGCGCTCGAGCGGCAGGGCAAGGTCAGGGGTGAGAATGTCACCCTTGATACCGGCGGCCCGGACCAGCGCATTCATCCGCTTGATCTGGCTCGCTGATGCGCCAGCTTGATGCGGTGTGGTTTCCAGCGTGTCCTCTTCGGTCGATGACATTTCCTTCAGCCAGCGCTGGGCAATCGGCACCAGAACGGTACGCGTAATGACCGACCACTGGGCGCGATGGCTGTCGCGTTTTGCGCTCTTGAAAAAGACTTCTTCAAAGGCTTCGCGCTGTTCAAGATCGCCGAAGAAATCCTTGCCGATCAGGGGAAGCAGAGCCTTCTCGATGACATCCTTGATCAGCCGGTCACCGGCATGCGTGGTGGAGTCCTTGAAGATGAGGCGGCTCAGAATATCCATACCGGCGCCGGGCAGCGAGTCCTGATATTCGACGACGGACGTGTCTGTTGTGCCGCCCCCGATATCGATCGTCATGACGCGGATCCGGGCATCCTTGCCGGTGCCGCGGCCATAGAGCTCGATCCAGTTCTCGCCATAGTCGCGCATGTGGTGCATCTCGGCATAGACAATGGCGAGCTGTGAAGCGACGGCTTCGTCGATCGGCAGGCGGACCTGCGGGATCGGGCCATCTTCCTCAGCGCGGCGGCTCAGTACGAAGATGTCGCGGGCGCGCTCCCATTTGCTGCGATAGCGATTGACCTCGTCTTGCGTCCAGCCGGCCGGGTAGGTCAGGATGACATCGCCGAGCACGCGGCGCAGATAGGGCTTGTTGCCGTCTCTCCACGCTTCGGACTGGATCTGGCGCTCGGCCTGTTCGAGGATAGACAGCGCCACCCAGATCAGGCTGTCAGCGCGCGACTGGTCTGGACGGATGTCCTGGTCCAGCCGGGAGAAATCGCCCCAGGAGTTGAGAGCCCAGTCAGCTTTCGCATTCGGCATGAAGCGGAAGATGTCGCCTTTCAGCGGAACGAGTTCGTGCGCATCGCTGCTGGTGTCGCGCCAGGGCTGACGCTGCATCGTCCAGTGCGTGTGGCCTTTCTCACCGAGCGGCTGTTCGTCCCAGACATAGCGTTTTGGCGATGACAGAAAGGACAGCCCGCCAGCTTCGGTGTCGAGATCGGCCAGGGCGTCGTGGGCAGCAAGGCCCATCACAGCTGGCGAGACACGGGTGAACAGGTGCGGGGCGATCGTCACGGTTTCAGACCGGCGCCTGCGGCCGATATTGAAGATGCGATCAAGCAGCGTGCGTTTCTCAAAGCTCGGCTTGAAGCCTGCGCTCAGCTTGTGCGTCGGTTCAGGCTTGAAAAGCCCTTCCATGAGGACAAACCAGCTTTCAGGAATGGCTTCGTCGAGTTCAGCCGGCTCGTCATTGGCCGCCGCTGATTCAAGGCCTGCTTTCGGGAACAGGATTGGCTTGCAGACAGACGACAGCGAGTCGCCGGCATCGGTCTGTTCAAGGCCGAGCACGATCGTGCGGGAGTTGCCGAAGTCAACAATCAGATTGACCGGGATCGGTGCGCCAGCTTCTTCCACAAAGGACAGGTCGAGCTGCAGCGCCGGACAAGACGCCGGCAAGGCGAATTCCTGGTTGAGGTTGAGCTCCATGTTACCGGGCAGATCGTCGGCATTGGATGTGAGATAGGGGCTGTGGCAGCCGGCTTTCGAGGAAGTCCCATCCGTATCGTCAATGATGATCTTGCCGGACGTCTTGCGGCGCGCTGGTGCGTCCGCCTCGAATTTCGGGACTTCATAGCCGCGGTCAGGACCACCGACATTGACATCGATGCCGACCCAGAAACCGGCCTGTTCGACGGTCTCGCCGGTTTTGGATTTCTGTGCCTGAACGCCGAACCGGCCTTTCAGCCAGGGCTTGTCCTTCGGGCTGCGCCACTCGTCATGCTTGGGCCACGCCGTTTTTCCATCGCCAAGAGGAAAGAACAGGAGCTGGTGTCCGCTATTGGGGAAAACCTGGATCGTCTTTTTCATGATTAGGCCTCGTTGGAATTGGCTGCGACGGGGGAGTCGTCGATGGCGTTATTCGCTTCGCCGATCCGGACCAGCCGTGCGGTGAGCGGGGCAATGACCCTCTGGAAGTGGAGGGAGTCTTCGATCTCGCAGAGCGGATTGGACCAGCGGTCAAAGGTCTGTTGGAAAGCATCGCCCGATGGGCGGCCCGATGATTTGGCCGGCCGGGCGCCGCCCTGGATGCCTGTCGTCATGCGGGTCGCGAGATAGCGCCGGGCATGTGTGGCATGTCTGATCGCGCGAAGGTGGCCGAATTCCTCGCAGAGCCAGACGGCGAGCGATTCGATATTGAGCGCGGTAGGAAGCACTTCGCGGACCGACTGGGCATCTGAGGAGGACAGTTGCGCGGCCTTGAAGAGCGCGGTCAGCCGGTCGCTTTGGACCCAGCGAATGGTCTCGGCGATCAGATAGGTGCGCGCCGTCTTGTAATCGCTACCCAGTTGAATGGGCAGGGG
>NZ_JBARZC010000520.1:0-2081 GCF_049649345.1 Henriciella sp.
GTTGTGGAGAACCGATATCAGCATATTGTGTTTCATTTCGCCATTGATACGATATGTAGAGGTTAACGGGGGCGGCTGAAATCAGCTGCTACAACATCTAGGGGTGCAAAGCGCCAGGAGGCAATCCATGTCTTGGACGGAAGAACGCGTCGAAGTTTTGAAGAAGCTGTGGGCCGAGGGTCATTCAGCGAGCCAGATCGCGAAACAGCTAGGCGGGGTCACTCGCAACGCTGTAATCGGCAAGGTGCACAGGCTCGGCCTGTCAGGCCGTGCAACGCCATCGCGCCCTGTAAAACGCCCGCCGCGTCTGGCCCGTCCAAAGCCGAAACTGAGGCCGGATGGAAGCGTCACAGCACCAAATACGACGCCGGAAGAGACACGCATCCGCAAGTCAGATCAGCACGCCATCATACAGGCCCTGCAGCCAGCGCCGGTGGCAGATGGAGAAGCGGCGACCATTCTCACGCTGCGCGATTCCATGTGCAAATGGCCGATCGGCGACCCGGCTGATCCGAAGTTCGCTTTTTGCGGGCGCAAGTCCGACTGCGGACCTTACTGTGCAGAGCACGCGAAAGTCGCCTTCCAGCCGCAACGCAAACGCGACCGCAGCAAGGGCCGGGACGAGGCAGAGCCGCGCCGCATTGCAGGCTAGGGCCTGACAGCAGGACGTTATAAATCCAGAAGGCCGGCCCAGAATGTGGGCCGGCCTTTTCAGTTTGCGCTTCAAGCCGCTTCCGAGCCTACGGTTTCGGTATTCCCGCTCTGGGGATTGTTGACTTCAAACAGGTCTGCTTCGCGGGAAATCCAGGCGGCAACCTTGTCTTCGTCGATGCCCAGCTGACGCAGAACATCCGCCGCCATTTCAATACCTTCAGGGCGCCCAAGCGATAGCCATGTGCGCATGCCGAGCTCAGAGAAGCGCTGGCGGTCGGCCTCATTATCGACGGAGACAAAGCGCGGCGTATTCGGGAAATCCCTTTGAGCGGCGGGTGTCAGGTCGCGCGAGACCTCGTAGCGCGGCGCCCCGATGACGACGGCCCGTGGATTAGGGCCCGCAACAGCCCCAACAAGCTTCAGGTTCGCTGCATTGCCAAAGGAGACCTTGTAGCCGTCGGCAATGGCCGAGACGAAGCGCTCCGGTTCCGCGTCGAGGCAGACATGAGGGATGTCGTGATCGGTGAGCGCATCGGCCGTCAGCCGTCCGGCCTTTGTCATGCCGAAAATGATGACGGGGCGGTCCGGTGCGATCGGCGTGATCTCGTTCTCCGGCCGCGTCTGCCCCTTGAAGACGCTTGCAACCTTGCGCGAAAGCTTCATCCCCGCAGCGGCCCAGAACGGTGCGGCCGCGAGAGACAAGGCGATCGAAGCAACGGATATCGTTGCGATGTCTGAGGGTACGACCCCAGTCGTCATGGTCAGTATGGACAGGACGACGAGCGTGAATTCCGAGCCCTGTGCGAGCAGGAAACTGAGCTGGACACTGCCCGGATTGCTCCATCCATTCATGCGCGCTGCGACAAATCCGAACATGGTTTTCACAACGAGGATGGTCAGCGCAAAAGCGATGACTAGCGCCCACTGGCTGCCCAGCACGCCGAGGTCAATCGACAGCCCGACTGACATGAAGAAGAAGGATAAAAGCAGGCCGCGAAACGGGCCTGTTTCCATCTGGATCTGATGACGGAATGACGTGCCCGATACCGCCAGTCCGGCCAGGAAGGCTCCGAGCGTCAGCGACAGGCCAAGCTGGGCGGTCGCTGAGGCTGCCCCGAGCACGAGAAGCAAGGTCACTGCCGTGAACGCTTCCTGATTCCGCGTCTGGGCGAGGCTGCGGAAAATCGGCCCCATCAGATAGTGGCCCGCGGCAAAGGCGATGACAAAGGCCAGAATGGCAAAGCCCGCCGCGCGGGCGAGGGTCAGCGCCAGCGCGCCCATATCGCCGCCCGAGTTCAGCGACGTTGCGAAAATCAGAAGGAAGATCGCGACGATGTCCTGGAAAATCAGCACATGCGTTGATGATCGCCCAAGCGGGCATGAACCGAGGCCACGCTCGACCATGACCCGGGAGACCACCGCAGTCG
>NZ_JBARZC010000521.1:0-1633 GCF_049649345.1 Henriciella sp.
GCGGCAGGCCTGTATGCCGCGCCGCATAGATATGGCGCCGGAAGTTGGCAATCTGCTCCGCCTCCGCCGAGTAGCCATAGTGGAAATCAAGGCCCGTTTCGCCAATCGCAACCGTCTTCGGGTCATCCGCCGCCTGCAGCAGCTCTGATACTTTCAGGTCCGGAAAGTCCTTGGCGTGGTGCGGGTGGACGCCGACCGTATTCCAGATGTCATCATTGGCTTCGGCGATGGCTTTCACAGCCGGATAATTGTCGAACCGGTCACAAATGGCGAGCATACGCGTGACGCCAGCGCCTCGCGCACGCGCAAGGACCTCTTCGAGGTCGTCTTTGAACGCTTCAGCGTGCAGGTTTACATGCGTATCGAACATGGTCTGAGCGCTCTAGCGCGTGTCGAATGCTGATTGAAGGGAGCCGAGCATCTTCGATGCAGCCTGAAGCGCGGTGAGGTGAAGATTGCGCTGTTCTGCCAGGATGTGCTGACTTTCATACCAGACGTCCGACCAGGAAGGCTCCTGACCGGATTTCGCCTCCAGCCAGGAAAGGATCTCACTGGCAAATACCCTGAATGTCGTGTCGTCTTCGCCGGCTTTGAGCAGCGCGTTCGACAGCACAGCTTCATTAGCAGACGGCATGGCCTTCAGCAGATCGCGCGCGGCGACCGAGGCGGCCAGAGTTTTTGGCCCTGTGAGCTGCTCGGCGCGGCCCGGCCGGCCTTTAACCAGACCAGCAGTCTGGTCTGCGTTCTCGATGCCGTTCTGGTTGAGGACGGCGAGCGTGTCGACTGGGCCGAGTGCCCGGAGCCTCAAGGTCTGGCACCTTGATCGGATCGTTGGAAGGATTGGGGTTGTCGCGTGAAAGATCAGGAAAAGCAGCGCTTTGGCCGGAGGCTCTTCAAGCGTCTTTAGCACGGCGTTGAGGCCATTTGCGTTCATTTCGTCGAGGGAATCGATGATGCCTATACGCCATCCGCCCAAGGCCGGTTTCAGGCTGAAGAAGGCGTTGAGCTCCCTGATCTGATCGACTGAAATATCCTGTTTCAGATTGCCCTTCTCGTTCAGCTCCCTCTGAACGTGTTTAAGGTCAGGATGGCCTTCGGAGAGGATTTTCTGGATCACGGGGTCGTCTTCAGGCGCGCCCGCAGGGTCGTCCCCAGACGGTTGTGCGCCGAGGAGAATTGAGGCCAGACGGGTGACGAACCGTGCCTTGCCGATACCGGATGGCCCTTCAACAATCCAGGCATGATGCAGCCGGCCGCTGTCGCGTGCCGACAGGAATTCCGCCTGGGCGGCATCATGGCCAAAGAGAGGAAGTGCGATATTCGTCAAAGGTCCAGCAGCCTGTATTTGATGGCGATCATGGCATCTGAAACGAGATCGTCCGGAGAGCCCAGCGCATTCAAGACCACGCACCGGTCCTCGTCTGCGTTTGCAATGTCGAGAAAGCTTTTGCGTACCGACTCATGAAATTCAACAGGGCGCCGTTCGAACACGTCGCTTGTGCCACGCTGCTGGCGTCTGGCGAGCAGTTGGTCGACCGGCCCGTCGAGAATCAGCGTCAAATCCGGGCGGGCCTGTTTTGTCACCTCGGCCTCCATGGCTTTCAAAACCGCTTCGGGGACGCCGCCAATGCCC
>NZ_JBARZC010000522.1:0-11901 GCF_049649345.1 Henriciella sp.
GTCCGGCACCAAGCGAGAGCACCGCTTCATTCGCGGCACGATGCGCTCGCACGCCAAGCTCTCTTACGAGGAGGCGCAGGCCGCCATTGATGGCAAGAAAGGCGGCCCCGGCGAGAAATGGCTGGATCCGGTCCTGCAGCCGCTCTGGGACGCGTATGAAGCGCTTGGCAAGGCGCGAGCGAAGCGCGGGCCTCTTGAGCTCGACCTGCCCGAAAAGCGCGTCGAGATTGGCGAGGACGGCAAAGTCACCGGCATAGTCGAGAAGGAGCGCTTCGATGCCCACAAGCTGATCGAAGAGTTCATGATCCAGGCTAATGTCGCCGCCGCAGAAACGCTGGAGAAGCAGGGATCTGCGCTCCTCTACCGGGTCCACGACCAGCCAAGCGATGCAAAACTCGCCGCTCTGTCGGACTTCCTGCAGACCCTCGATATAAAATGGCCGCTCGGCGAGCGCCCGCAGACGAGCCGGTTCAACAGGCTGCTTGCTGACAATGTCGAGAGCGAGCACCGCGACGTGATCAATGAGATCATCCTTCGCTCACAGGCGCAGGCTGTCTATGACCCTGAGAATAATGGGCATTTCGGGCTCAATCTCGCACGCTATGCGCACTTCACCTCGCCCATCCGGCGCTATAGCGACCTTGTGGTTCACCGCGCCCTGATAAGCTCGCTGAAGCTCGGCGATGACGGGCTGACCAAGGAAATGGCGGCGGCGCTGCACGACATTGCAAGCCACCTTGTCGATACAGAACGCCGGAGCATGGCGGCTGAACGCGAAGCGACCGACCGCTATCTCGCACTCTATCTCGCAGACAAGGTCGGCGCAGAATTCGAAGGCCGGATCACGGGCGTCACCCCGGCCGGCCTGTTCATCCGCATGGCCGGGACGGGCGCAGACGGTTTCGCGCCGATTTCGAAGCTCTCCAAGGATTATTGGGTTCATGACGACGCCACCATGGCGCTGATCGCACGCGGAAGCGGCAAGCGCTATGAACTTGGCCAGACAGTGAAGGTCGAGCTGCAGGAAGTGACGCCGCTCCAAGGTGGTCTACTGCTGGAAGTTCTCTCTGAGCCCCGTCCGCGAAAGCCCGGCCAGCAACCGCCCGCCTCCCGCGGCGGCAGGTCTGGCCCGCGCGGCAAGGGCCGTGGCAAGGTCAGCGCCACAAAACCCCGGCAAAAGGGGGGCAAAAAGGGAGGACGGCGCAAATGACCGTCAAACTCGGCAACGCCTATGACAAGGAAGGTGACGGCGACATCATCCAGACCGACCGGCCGACCCCGCGTCCGAAGGATGCTTCCACGCTGATCCTTGTGCGCCGTGACCAGGCCCAGCCGCGCCTCCTGATGGGCAAGCGCTCTGGCGGGCACACTTTCATGCCGGACAAATATGTTTTCCCCGGCGGTCGCGTCGATACCGCAGACGGCCGGGTACCGAGCCTGTCCGAATTTCGCACGCCTGTAGAGCAAAAGCTTATCCACAAGACCCGCCGCAAGCCCCGCGCCTTCGGCCTGACAGCAATCCGCGAGACGTTCGAGGAAACCGGCCTGATCGTCGGGCGGGCAGAAGCGTTTCCGGGACGGCCTGCTGCGGACTGGACGAAATATGCCGATCAGGGCGCAGCACCATGCCTCAAGGGCTTTACCTTCATCGGCCGCGCCATCACTCCGCCCTACCGGCCCAAGCGGTTCGATGCCCGCTTTTTCATGGCAGAGGCAGAGGACGTCCTTATCGATGAGCGCCCGCCCATTGACGGCGCTGAACTGCATGATCTGCAATGGGTGACACTGAAAGACGCCATGGCGCTCGACCTGCCGAACGTGACCCGGTTCATGATTGGCGAGATCGGCGAGCGGCTGAAAGCCGGTGACAAAGACGCCCTCGGCCCGCCTTTCCTGCGCTGGACACCGGGCGGCCATTCGCGCGAACGCATTTAGAGCGCACATCAACTTCAGTCCGATGTGTTGCAGCGCTTGACTTTGAAGGGCTTGGCCTTCATTAAGCGCCCTTCGAATTCCTGGAACACCCGCAAAGAGCACCCGTCATGGCCAAGCCGACAACCATCAAGATTCGCCTGAACTCGACCGCCGGGACTGGCTTTTTCTATGTCACGAAAAAGAACCCGCGCAACATCACCGAAAAGCTGGTGATGCGGAAATATGATCCGGTTGCGAAAAAGCATGTCGAATTCAAGGAAGGCAAGATCAAGTAGGATCTGCCTCATTTTATGTGACGAATGGAAGCCGGGTCGAAATGTCCCGGCTTTTTCTTTTGTACCCGCCTGCCGCGCGGCAGTATGGATCGGCGCAATTTGCAAAAACTGGAGATATCTGGCTGAAAATCCGTTAGTCTTCTAGAAACAGGAGGATAGATCATGGCTATCGACTATCAGCGTGTTATTGCCGTCATTGACGTCGACGATGAACTGGCCGAACTGGTCTTCAGGATGGCTGCAAGCGCCACCAGCGCCGACGGCACGCTCCACGCAATTGATTCCAATCCGTACATCACGACCTTTGAGTCCCCCTATGCCGCCGGCGCTGTCGAAGCGGACGCCAAGGCGCACCGGGCAGATGGCGAGCGGCGTATGGAGAAGATGCAGGCTTTTTCGGCTGCGATCGCCCCCGCAGCGACGCTCGCCATTCTGGATGGCAACCCGTCCCGCGATGCGGCCAGCTATGCCAAGAAAATCGATGCTGACCTGATCGTCATCGGCTCGCACCAGAAGAATTGGTGGCAGCGCCTGCTAAGCGGATCTGAAAGCTCGGACATGATCCGGGAAGCGCCCTGCGCTGTGCTAGTTGTTACCAATGCCCACAAGAAGCGCGTGAAGTAAGCCCGATCAGGCCGCCATCGCCTTGACCTGATTGCGGCCTGCAGTCTTGGCGTTGTAGAGGGCGGTGTCAGCCCGCTTCAGAAGATCGGCAACGGTATCCTCTTCGCCAGCATAGGTCGCGACACCCGCACTGACGGTCACATTGATTTCCTGCCCCGATCGAGCGCCGATTTCGAACGGTTCGGCTGCAATCGATCTGCGGATCCGTTCGGCCGCAGAACAGGCAAGGTCGCCTGTCGTTTCAGGCATTATGATGAGAAATTCTTCGCCGCCCGGCCGGCACACAATATCCTTGGGCCGGACATTGACCATGATGCGATTGGCAAATTCCTGCAGCACATAGTCGCCAGCTTCGTGGCCGTATTTGTCATTGACCTGTTTGAAGTGATCGATATCCGCCGCGACGACGGACATGGGAGCCCCGCCCTGCGCAGAGCGGCGCAGCCAGAGCGTCAGCTGGTTGTTCATGTAGCGGCGGTTGTAGAGCCCGGTCAGCTGATCGACGACAGAGAGTTCGAGCCCCTTGTCGACACGCTGGCGCAGAATTTCGATGTAGCGCGCGCGGCGGGTCTGCGTCGCCACACGGGCGACGACTTCTTCAGGCACGACAGGCGTGTTGATCACATCACTCGCGCCAAGATCGAGGGCCTGGGCGACGACTTGCTTGTCGCGCTCTTCGGCCATGACGATGATCGAGAGCGCCCGCGTCGCATCATTGGCGCGAAAGTGGGCACACAGCCTCAGCGGATCATAAGGCTGATGGCTGAGCGCCAGTAAAACAATATCGAGAGACCGGTTGCTTGATGACGAGACGCCCTCGGCTTCTTCGAGGGTCATCACGGTATGGCCCGCTTGCGTCAGCGGCTCCCGGATATAGCGCAGCGTGGAGGGGCTTGAATCGACGACGAGGATATTTGCGCCCCGCTCAAGAACTTCGTGTTCATCATCGGTCAGGGCGCCGGACTGGACACCGCTCGCTTCGCGTTTCCTCAGCTCGAGCGCCACCGCATTATACCTGTTGAGAGCGTTGATCCGCGACATGAGCGCGAAATCATCGACAGGCTTGGTCAGAAAATCATCGGCGCCCGCTGCGAGACCGCGAACACGGTCGGCTGTCTCGTTCAGCGCTGTCAGCATCACGACGGGGATGTGGGTTGTCGCCGTATTGGCCTTGAGCCGCCGGCAGACTTCATACCCGTCCATGCCCGGCATCATGACATCGAGCAATATGATTTCAGGCTTTTCGGCTTCGGCCATTTCCAGCGCTGTCTTGCCGTTTTCAGCGAGCAGCACCGAATAATACTTGGCTTCAAGCTTGGCTTGCATCAACCGGCGGTTCGCCAGGATGTCGTCAACGACCAGGATGCGCGCGCTCATGCGGCCTGCCTGTCGCCTGTCAGTTCTTCAACCGTGGAAAGGAAGGACCTCATCTGTATCGGTTTGGAGAGATAGCCTTCGCATCCGGCTTCCCGCACGCGCTGCTCATCAGATCGCATCGCAAAGGCTGTGACGGCCAGAACCGGAATGTGCCGGGTTGCCTCATCATCCTTTAGCCAGCGCGTAATATCGAGACCGGACACCTCAGGAAGCTGGATGTCCATGACGATCAGGCTGGGTTGGTTTTCGCGGGCCAGCTCAACCGCCCGCGCGCCGTCCTTACACTGGAGCGTCGCAAAGCCGAAGGCGTCGAGCAGGTCACAGAACAGGCGCATGTTCAGTTCGTTGTCTTCAACAACCAGTACAGTTTTTTTTGCACCTGAAGCCATTACTGCAAATACATTCCTGCTGCCGCATCATCCGATCGTGCGAATCTTAGACTGAAGAGTCTTAATCTTTGTTTGAACCGGCACGAGCAACTTGTCTCAAACGCCGGAACATGAGACGAACAAACATGGTTTTCATGTGCCGGGACTGTTCCCACCTTGATGAAGGACATGCCGACACCTGCCCTCATTGTGGCAGTGGAAGACTGATTCTTCATCCCCGGCTCCCCGACCTGACGGTTGCCCATATAGACTGCGATGCATTCTACGCAGCAATCGAGAAGCGCGACAATCCCGAACTGCGAGACAAGCCTGTTCTGGTGGGCGGCGGCAAGCGCGGGGTCGTGTCGACCTGCTGCTATATTGCGCGGCTGGATGGTGTTCGCTCGGCCATGCCAATGTTCAAGGCGCTGAAGGCCTGCCCCAATGCCATCGTGATCAAACCGGACTTTCGCAAGTATTCCCAAGCCTCCAGGGAAATTCGCGCCAAACTCGAAGATCTGACACCGCTGGTCCAGATGGTCTCGATCGACGAGGGCTATCTCGACCTTTCCGGAACCGCCCGCCTGCATGGAAAGTCCCCGGCGGCTCTACTCGCGACGCTGGCGCGCGACATCGAGCGCGATGTCGGCATTACGATATCGATCGGCCTGTCCGGCAATCGGTTCCTGTCCAAGATGGCAAGCGAGATGGATAAGCCGCGCGGCTTTGCCGTCATCGATCCGCAGGAAGCGCCCGCGATCCTTGCACCAATGCCGATCAATGCGATCCATGGCGTCGGCCCGGCCTTCGCGAGCAAGCTTGCACGCGATGGGCTGCGTCTCATCGGCGACGTCCAGAAAAACGACCGCAAATCGATGATGGTCCGCTATGGCGAGAGCGGCCTGCACCTCTGGGACCGCGCGCATGGCCTTGACCGGCGGCGCGTCTCGCCAGACCGCGAGCGCAAATCCGTGTCGGCAGAGCGCACCTTCAACGAAGACATCTCTGATGCTGAGACGCTGGAAGACCGGCTCTGGTCTGTCTGCGAAGAAACGGCAAGCCGGGCCAAGCAGCACGGTGTGGCGGGCTATGTCGTCACGCTGAAGCTCAAGACGAAATCGTTCAAATCCCTGACCAGAAGCGTAACGCTGAACGATCCGACCCAGCTGGCGCGAACCCTGTTCAACACAGCCCGGCCCCTGCTCACCCGCGAAACACAGTCTCGAACGGCGTACAGGCTGATCGGCATCGGCATATCTGATCTGCATCCTGCCGGCGCAGACCATATTGACCTGATCGACCCTGGCGTCGCCAAACGCGCAGCCGCCGAACGGGCCGTCGACAAGGCGCGCGGGAAATTCGGCGATGCCGCGGTGCAGACCGGCCGCGCCATGCGCCTGGAACGAGCCCGCAAGAAATAGGGCCACTGACATTGGCTTGGCGTGAGCTTCAGGCTAGGTCTCTGCTCACTTTCATTTCACGCTTCAGGAGCGGATGTCCCCATGAGCACACCAGAAGACCGCCTGTCCGAACTTGGCATCACACTGCCTCCGGCGATGAAGGCCGTCGCCAATTACGTCCCCTATGTCATCAGCGGCAACCAGCTCTATGTCTCCGGCCAGGTGAGCGCGACGCCGGAAGGGCGCATTACCGGCCGCCTCGGCGAAACCATGGACCTCCCCGCAGGCCAGGCCGCCGCCCGCCATTGCGGGATAAATCTGATTTCTCAGTGCAAGGCCGCAGTCGGCGAGCTGTCAAAAATCAGCCGCGTCGTGAAGCTTGGCGGGTTTGTAAATTCGCATGCCCTGTTCACGGACATTCCGCAGGTCATCAATGGCTGTTCGGACCTGATGGTCGATGTGTTTGGCGAAAAGGGCAGACATGCGCGATCGGCTGTCGCCTGCCCTACATTGCCGCTCGGTGTGGCCGTCGAGATTGACGGCGTGTTCGAGATCACTACGTCTTAGAGCATGTCCAAACGATTTAACTTACTTGATTACTCCTACGCTCATCGCGGCCTCTGGTCGTCAGATACCCACCCCGAAAACAGCCTTGAGGCGATCCTGACAGCAGGGGCGCGCGGCTATGGCTGCGAGCTTGATGTCCGCCCCGCCGCCTGCGGCACCCCTGTCGTGTTCCACGATCGGGAACTGGACCGGATGACAGAAGCCACCGGCTTTGTGTCGACCATGGCAGCAGACGAGCTGTGCAAACTCGAGCTCAAGGGCGGCGGCGCGCTTCCCACGCTCGAGACCGTCCTCCAGCAATGGCCCGGCGATGCGCCGCTCCTGATCGAATTGAAAATCGACGGCGAGACCGATGCAGAAGGCTTTACCGGTCTCGTCGCCGAGCTCGTCGAGGCGTATCAGGGACCGGCTGCGTTGATGAGCTTTTCGCGAAGAGCCCTCGGCGCCATCCCCTCCTCGATCATGAAAGGTGCGCTGATCCTGCCAAGCCAAACGTCCGACGATGTCACCGTTCAGGCACTGGTCAGCACCTCGGCCGGGTTTCAGCCCGATTATCTCGCCTGTCATGTCAGCGATGTGCGAGAAGCGTCTGCTTTTGCGACCGATTATGGCCTGCCGGTCGTGACCTGGACCGTAAAAGACCGGGAGGAATTTGCCGAGCTGAGCGGCCTGCCGATCAGCCAGATTTTCGAAGGGTTCGAGCCAGACTTTGCTCCAGCATGAAGCTGATCTACCTTAACCCGCATGGATGAAACACGCTTCCAGGTCCGCCTCAGTCATGGTCTGCATGATGTTGACGCGGATGCCTGGGATGCGATCGCCAATCCAGCGGGCCTGCCCTATGACCCATTTCTGAGTTGGGCGTTTCTTGAAGCCCTGGAAGTCAGCGGAGCTGCCTCACCGGAAACCGGCTGGGCGCCGCACCACTTGCTGGTCGAGGCGCCCGGCGGTGCGCTGGTCGGCGCCATGCCGCTCTACCTGAAAAGTCATTCGCAGGGCGAGTTCGTCTTCGACCATAGCTGGGCCGACGCCTTTGAGCGCGCTGGCGGGCAGTATTATCCCAAACTCCTCTGCGCGGTCCCGTTCACCCCTGTGACAGGGCGCAGGCGCCTGGCCAAACCCGGGCCGGACGAAGACCAGATAAAACGCCTGCTCGCCGGCGCTGCCTGCCGCATTGCCGAGCAGAACGGCATTTCCTCGCTGCATGTGAACTTCGTGGCCGAAGACGAAGCGCGCGAACTCGATCAGGCCGGCATGCTGATCCGGACGGACCAGCAATTCCACTGGCACAATAGCGGTTATGAGAGCTTTGACGATTTTCTCGCCGCCCTCTCCTCCTCCAAGCGCAAGAACTTACGCAAGGAGCGGGCGAAGGCGCAGGATGGCCTGGAATTCGTTCACCTAACCGGCAACGACATAACCGAAAACCATTGGGATGTTTTCTACGAATTCTACCTGGACACAGGCGCGCGCAAATGGGGCTCGCCCTATCTCAACCGCGAGACCTTCTCCATTCTCGGCGAGCGCCTGTCTGACAGGATTTTGCTGATATTTGCATTGGAGAATGGCGAGCAGATTGCCGGCGCGCTCAATCTGATTGGCACTGATACGCTCTATGGGCGCTACTGGGGCACACTGTCCCCGCGCCCGATGCTGCACTTCGAGACCTGCTATTATCAGGCGATCGACTTTGCCATCGAACACAGACTGAAAAAGGTGGAGGCCGGCGCCCAGGGCGGGCACAAGCTGGCGCGCGGCTATGTGCCGGAAACCACCTATTCGGCACACTGGATCGCCCATGACGGCCTTGCCATGGCCATCGAGGACTATCTCGAACGCGAACGCGACATGGTCGACCGCGAAGCCGAATTTCTGCGCGGCAGATCCCCCTTCAGGAAGGGTGAATGAGCGGCGCGGTCACGATCAGACGATGCGCGAGCCTGCCGGAAGCGCTCGTTGTCAGCGCGCTGCTGCGTGCCCATGGCTTCAATGTCTGCGTTGACAATCATCATCACGCGGCAAACCAGTGGTGGCTCGTTCCCGGGTTCGATGGCGTCTCACTGAGTGTGCCGGGCGCTGAAGGGGGCGCGGCGCGCGACCTGATCATAGAACGCGCCCGAACCGGCCCCGCTTTGCTAGAGAAGGCTTTCGGGCCTTACGAGCCCGCGAAGCGCTATGGCAGGGTCGCGCTCTGGTATATGATCCTCGATTACACGCTCGGCCTGCCCTCCCTTATCTGCGGGCTAGCGCTCGCCGGCGTCCTGTCTCTTATCGGCGCGATTTTGCCCCTATCCTGGTTCCAGAGCAGCGCATCCGGAAGCGGACCACCCTGGATACCGGAAGTGAATACTGGCTCCTTTGATCCGGTCTACAACACGCATTTCGAGCCTGAAGGCATCCTGTTCGTCGCTTGCGTCGTCCTTGTCTTCCTGGCCGACCGCCTGATAAAGCCGCAGCAAGACAAGAAAGACGAGCGCCCATGACCCTTCACGCCGATTACCAGACCGACAACATCTTCGCCAAAATGCTGCGCGGGGATGTGCCTTGCGTGAAAGTCTTCGAGGATGATGTGGCGCTCGCCTTCATGGACATCTTCCCGCAGACCGAGGGCCACACTCTGGTCATTCCGAAGGGGGTCGAAGCGCGCAATTTTCTGGATATGCCGACCGATAAGCTGGGCGCCTATATGGAACGGGTCCAGAAGGTCGCTCGCGCCGTCGAAAAAGCGTTGAAGCCAGACGGCCTGCGCGTCATCCAGTTCAATGGCGCGTCCGCCGGTCAGACCGTCTATCATCTTCATTTCCACATCATGCCGATTCGCGAAGGTGACTCGGCGCGCCCTCATGCGAGCGGCGCACCTGCTGATATGGGCCAGTTAAATGCTCTGGCGGATCAGATCGCCGCGCACCTCTGAACTTTTAGCAGCTGAACGCCTCTGATTTATCTACAGTTTTGCATATCATTGCAGTTTGAAACGCAGCTACGTGACAGACGCTGGGCTCGGGTGGGCATATACACCCGGCTCCCCAGAAACAGGCGTAGCCATGCAGCACAACCCAATAAGAAAAACGCAAACGCTATCTGACGTGTCGGTCGTTCCGCAAACGCGGCAAGAGCTCGAAGCGGCTATCGCAAAAGCGCCAGCCTCCCACGCCACAGGTCTGACCAGACAGTGGTTGAGCCTGGACGGGGAATACAGCAAGCTCAGCGAACAGCTCGATCATATCAATTCAACATTTCCCGACGAATTGCTTTCAGCCCTGCTCGAAGCGCAAATCGCCAGCCTGCGCCAGGCGCTTCACCGGCGGGCAGAAGAACTGGCAGACATCCCCGCCGCTCACATTGTCGAGACGTGTTGCAAATGTTTCCTTCGTGCTCGTCTCATTGCGATCGCCCCCGACGACGCATTGACGTCTGACCAGCTGCTGAGAAGCATTCGAAGCGATCTCGACTTTTTCGGACTCGACGGCGAGAACGCCTCGACGCTGTGCGCCTGATAAGGCGTGCCTAGCCTGCGTGGCAGAATGCCCGCTACAGGCCGAGTTTCTGGCGCAGGATCTGGTTGACAGCCTGCGGATTAGCCTTGCCGCCAGAGGCCTTCATGACCTGCCCGACAAACCAGCCCATCGCTTTCGGCTTTTCCTTGACCGCTGCAGCCTGCTCGGGGTTCTCGGCGATGATCTTGTCGACAATGGCCTCGATCTCGCCCGTGTCAGTGACTTGTTTCAGGCCGTGCTTCTCAACGATACCGCCGGGGCTGCCCTCGCCGTCAATCATCCGCGCAAAGACATCCTTGGCGATCTTGCCACTGATCGTATCGTCCGAAATCAGATCGATGAGCTCACCCAGCTGAACCGCTGAAACCGGGCTATCGACCAGTTCCAGGTCTTCGCGGTTGAGATAGCCGAAAAGCTCCTGGCTCACCCAGTTTGCGGCGAGCTTCGCATCACGTCCATGGGCGACAATCTCAAAAAATTCGGCGCGCTCGCTGTCGGCCGTCAGAACGCCGGCATCATAGCGCGAGAGACCATAATCCGCCTCGAACCGCGCCCGTTTCTCATCCGGAAGCTCCGGCAGGCTTTCGCGGATATTGTTGATGAACAGGTCATCGATCTCGAGCGGAAGCAGGTCCGGATCGGGGAAATAGCGATAGTCGTGCGCATCTTCCTTTGAGCGCATGCTCCGCGTCTCGCCCTTGGTCGGATCGAACAGACGCGTCTCCTGATCGACCGTGCCGCCGCCCTCGAGGATCTCGATCTGGCGGCGCGCCTCATACTCGATCGCGGCCTGGATGAAGCGGAACGAGTTCATATTCTTGATCTCGCAGCGTGTGCCGAGATGGCCGAAGTCACCGGTCTCGCGGAATTTCTCGTATGCGCCCGGTCTGCAGACAGAGACGTTCACATCGGCGCGCAGATTGCCCTTCTCCATGTCGCCGTCACACGTGCCGAGCGCCACGACGATGGATTTGAGCTTCTTCACATAGGCCGCCGCCTCGAGCGGTGTACGCACGTCCGGCTTGGAGACGATCTCCATCAGCGCGACGCCAGAACGGTTGAGATCCACATAGGTCGCATCCGGATCCATGTCGTGGATCGACTTGCCGGCATCCTGCTCGAGATGCAGCCGCTCAATCCGTACAGGGAAGGCATAGGCTGGATCGCCATGCGCCGGCTCGACATCGACCTCGATCTCGCCTTCGCCGACAATCGGGAATTCGAACTGGCTGATCTGATAGCCCTGCGGCAGGTCGGGATAGAAATAGTTCTTCCGGTCGAAGCGCGACCATTTGTTGATCTGCGCCTTCAGGCCAAGCCCGGTGCGCACGGCCTGCTCGACGCACTTCTCGTTGATCACGGGCAGCATGCCGGGCATCGCTGCGTCGACGAGCGAAACATTGCAATTTGGGTCGGCGCCAAACTCTGTCGAGGCGCCCGAGAACAGCTTCGCTTCTGAAGCCACCTGCGCGTGGACTTCAAGCCCCATGACAAGTTCCCAGTCGCCTGTCTCGCCAGTCAGCGTGTAGCTTGGACGTTCGCTCATGCCATCATTCCCACGGTCAAATCAGTTTGAGCCGCGTTTAAGCATAGGCCGAACGCAGGTTCCATAGCCGAGGGCTGTTATTTGTTCAGGGGTCGAGGGCGCCCTTCAGGCGCATTTGGGACTTTCGAAGCGGTCGCGGCAAAGCCTGCCCGCCTCTGTCAGCCGTTCGACACGGTGGGCCCCATAACGAACGCGGCTCTCGATCTTATGCCAACCTCCGAGCCCTGTTCCCGTCACCTCTACCTCCTCGCCGTCCATCAGCACAAAGCTTGGCCAGACGATTGACTGGTTGCCAAAAGCACGCTCGAAAAC
>NZ_JBARZC010000523.1:0-2389 GCF_049649345.1 Henriciella sp.
CAGCGTGCCGGAGAGAATGTAGAAATATTCGTCTTCCAGCGTGTGAGTATGGGGCGGAGATCCGGGACTGTTGGGCGGCAAGATAAACTCGTAGATCGTCACCTCACCGGCAGATTCTCCACTCGAAAGGAGAAGGCGCACAGGGTGGAACGGGTTCTCCATGTTCGCGCCTGTTTCTGCACGAACAAGTTTGTCGGGATGCTCCGCGGCGCTTTCGCTAAGATGGTCATGCCCATGTCCATCGGCATGCGCGCAGGCACCAAGCCCGATGAGGACTGCTGAAATCGCCACTTTCAAGAGTGTCATGTGTCCCCTCCTCCAGTTATGACCGCCAGTTTTCGCAAATTGGCTCGCTTGGCAAGCTTGACCCGAAGGCTCTAAAGAACATAAATGGAACAACCGGAAGCTTGGGGACCATGATGCGACACCTTGAAGAAGCGCCCCTTCTCGGACTTGACGCGGCTCGCCAGTTTGCCGCTCCGAAACCGCATTGGCAGGGCCATCGCGACCGGCTCAGGACCAGACTCATTGAGCGCGGGGCCAATGCGTTGGAAGATTATGAGCTGCTTGAAACCCTGCTGTTCGCCTTTATCCTGAGACGAGATGTGAAACCGATTTCCAAGGCACTCATTGCGCGGTTTGGATCGCTCAGTGGTGTACTCGCCGCCAGGCCGGCCGATTTGATGAAGGTGGCCGGCGTTGGTGAGACGGTAGCTGCCTACCTCAAGGCCACTGCGGAAATCGGGGCTCGCGCGAGCCGCGAGGCGCTGCAGGCACGGACGGTCATTTCAAGCTGGTCGGCTTTACAGGATTATGTGAAGCGCGAGCTCCAGCATGAAGGGCGCGAGCAATTTCGCGTGCTTTTCCTTGATCGCAAGAACCAGTTGATCGCTGACGAAATCATGGGCCATGGCACGGTCGATCATGCCCCGGTCTATCCGCGCGAGATTGCCCGGCGCGCTCTCGAATTACAGGCGTCGAGCCTTATCCTCGTTCACAATCATCCATCCGGCGATCCGACGCCCTCACGGGCCGATATCGACATGACGCGCGAGATTATGGATGCACTCGACGCTCTGGAGATTACCGTTCACGATCACCTTATCGCAGCCCGTTCCGGTGTCACGAGTTTCAGGGCGCAGGGCCTGATCTGATCAACCAGCAGGCGGGTCTGCGAGAATGTTTGGTAATGCGGCGGCAAGTCGGGTATGGAGGCCGCATCGACAGCGCTTTCGATCCTTCGGACGGTCGCTGCCAGGCCGCCGATCACGAGCGGCTGTTACCGGAATACTGAAAGCCCTTCCATGACTGAACCCTCCGCCGTCGCCCCCACTCTGGGCAAGGCCCTTGCCGCGCGTGGCTATACCAGCCTGACGCCCGTACAGAGCGCCATGCTGGATCCTGCCTTGGAAGCCCAGGACCTGCTTGTCTCGGCGCAGACAGGGTCTGGAAAGACGGTGGCGTTCGGCATCGCCATGGCATCGTCTGTCCTGGCGGGAGAAGAAAGGCTAAAGCGCGCTGACACCCCACTCGCCCTGGTTGTCGCGCCAACCAGAGAGCTGGCCTTGCAGGTTCAGCGCGAGCTTGAATGGCTTTACGCCGATGCTGGCGCGCACGTCGTTTCCTGCGTCGGAGGCATGGATCCACGGGATGAGCGGCGCGCACTGCAGCGGGGCGCTCATATCGTCGTCGGCACGCCCGGACGGCTCGTCGATCACATCAATCGGGGCGGACTGGTTCTGGACGCACTTCAGGTCGTCGTCATGGACGAAGCCGACGAGATGCTCGACATGGGGTTTCGCGAGGAGCTGGAGACCATTCTTCGCGCCGCTCCAGACGACCGGCGCACCCTGCTCTTCTCGGCGACCGTGTCCAAGCCGATCGCTAAACTGGCCGCCAATTTTCAACGCGACGCCGTCCGCATCAATACAATTTCCGAAACGGACCAGCATGTCGATATCGAGTATCGTGCACACGTAGTGGCCCCGGCTGATGTCGAAAATGCCATCATCAATGTGCTCCGGTTTCACGAAGCCAAAAATGCGCTCGTCTTCTGCAAGACAAGGGCGAATGTGAACCATTTGCTGGCGCGCTTCCACAATCGCGGCCTGAGCGTCGTCGCGCTTTCCGGCGAACTTAGCCAGAAGGAGCGCACCCACGCCCTGCAGGCGCTACGGGACGGACGCGCGAATGTCTGTGTCGCGACCGATGTGGCCGCGCGCGGGCTCGACCTGCCCGACCTCGACCTCGTCATTCATGCCGACCTGCCGTCCAATCGCGAAGCGCTTCTGCACCGCAGCGGGCGCACAGGACGGGCCGGCCGCAAGGGCGTTAGCGTCCTCGTCGTGCCGTTCAAGGCGCGGCGCCGCATCGAGCGGCTACTGAACGA
>NZ_JBARZC010000524.1:0-1626 GCF_049649345.1 Henriciella sp.
GATCATCCTGCGTGACGAAGCTCATTTCGAGGTCGAGCTGATAGAACTCGCCGTAGAACCGGTCGGCCCGCGGGTCCTCATCGCGGAAGCAGGGCGCAATCTGGAAGTATCTGTCGAAGCCCGACACCATGAGCAGCTGCTTGTACTGCTGCGGGGCCTGCGGCAGGGCGTAGAACTCGCCCGGGTGCAGGCGCGATGGCACGAGGAAGTCGCGCGCGCCTTCCGGCGAAGAGGCCGTCAGGATCGGTGTCTGGAATTCTGTGAAGCCCTTGTCCTGCATCCGGTTGCGCATGGATGCGATGACTTTCGTCCGCGTCATGATGCGCTCGTGAAGGGTCTCGCGGCGAAGGTCGAGAAAGCGGTATTTGAGACGTACTTCTTCGGGATACTCAGGCTCGCCGAAGACAGGCAGCGGAAGCTCGGCGGCGGCCGACTGAACGGTGACCTCGCCGGCAACAACTTCGATCTCGCCTGTGGCGAGGTTCGGATTGACGAGCGAGTCCTCACGGGCCACCACCTTGCCATCGACTGTGACGACACTTTCAGCGCGCAGCCGCTCAACCGTCTCAAAGCCGGGAGAGCCCGGATTGAAGACGCACTGGGTCAGCCCATAGTGATCGCGAAGGTCAATGAAGATCACTCCGCCATGGTCGCGCCGGCGGTGCAGCCAGCCGGAAAGCTTCACTGTCTCACCGACATGTGACTTCGTAAGTTCGCCGCAAGTGTGCGAGCGGTATGCGTGCATTCTCTCGCTCCGAGGATTTTGTCAGAGGGATGATGCTTTTGAGAAAGCAGCCCCTCGCCTTTGTGATGCGGATGCGATACGCGTCAGCGCGATGACTGACAAGATACTGAAACCCATTACTGAACAGGAAGAACTGCAAAAGTTCTGCGATTCCCTGTCAAAAAGCGATTTTATCTGTGTCGATACGGAGTTTCACCGCGAAACCACCTATTGGCCAGAGCTTTGCCTTATCCAGGCGTCAGCACCGGGCGTCGAAGGCCTTATCGACCCGATGGCGAAGGGAATCGACCTCCAGCCCTTCCTCGAACTGATGGCGGACACGTCCAAGGTGAAGGTGTTTCATGCTGCCCGCCAGGACATGGAAATCTTCAACAAGCTGATCGGCACACCGCCCTCGCCCATCTTCGATACCCAGATTGCGGCCATGGCGCTGGGTCTCGGCGACTCGATTTCCTATGACAATCTGATCCAGCGCACATTGCGCCGCCAGATCGACAAGTCGAGCCAGTTCACAGACTGGAAACGGCGCCCCCTGTCGGACAAGCAGCTCAAATACGCCCTCGGCGACGTGACCCATTTGCGCGACGCTTACATTCAGATGCGCGACGAGCTGGAAGCGCTCGGCCGGATGGAGTGGGTGGCGGCCGAAATGGCCGATATGTCAGCACCTGCGCTCTACGACACAGACCCAAAAAACGCCTGGCAGCGGCTCAAATTCCGCAAGACGCACAAGGATTATCTTGCCGTGTTCGCCGCTGTTGCTGAATGGCGCGAACGCCAGTCTCAGGCGCTGGACCGACCGCGCCGGCGGATCCTCAAGGATGAAGCCATCCAGGAGATCGCAGATCAGAAGCCGACCCAGCCAGAGCAGTTCGACAGGC
>NZ_JBARZC010000525.1:0-2967 GCF_049649345.1 Henriciella sp.
TGACCGATGCGGTCAATTCCGCCCTCGACCGGGCCCGCACCGCCTCGCGCGATATCCAGGCCGATGCGCTCGATGCCTCCGAACGCGCCGCTAAGGCGCTGTCCGCGCTGAAGGCCGCAAGCCTCGATGCGACAGCGACGGCGCGCCAGCTCAGAGCAGAGACAGGTGTGTCGGACGCGGATGTCCGCGCGTCGAAGCTCACCGTCGAGCCTGACCCTTATCTCCATGACGGGTCGGCGCGCGAGACCACCAGCGACAAGCCGGCGGCCCCGCGCGGCCCCAGCCAGCCAACGCTCGAAGACGATGATGTCTTTGACGAGGAGGATAAGACCTCGTCCAGCGCTGTGGCGGCTGAGACGCCCGATGATGGGGAACTCTTCGAAAGCCCGCCGGTCGCCAGAGATGAGGCGCGCACGGATAATGCTGTCGAGACCGCACAGGCCTCCTCTGTCCAGGCCGTCAATGAAAACGAGGCCGGCCCAACTGCAGGCACGAGCGAGCCGGTCCAGTTCCGCCGCCGCGTCACAGACCGCCTGCCCGGCTATCTCAAGCCCGTCGGCGGACGTCAGGTCGCCAATCTGGCCGCCGCTGAATCCCTCGACGAGGAGGATGAAGAAGAGCAGGCCACCGGCAGCGCCGAAACCGAACCTCCCGAAGCCCCCGCTGAGCCTGAGCCTGAAGCGGCACCAGCCGCCGAACGGGCGGATAGCCAGCAATGGCGCGACATCATCGCCGACATGGAGCGCGACGAGCATGAGACGCTGCCGCGCGAGGAGAATGCCGAGGAAGTCATTCACAGGCTGATGGATTCCGGCATCCGGCTGAATGAAATCTTCCGCCCGCGCGACAAGAAGCGTATCGCGAGTGCCGCCCGCAAGAGCGAAGGCATGCGCCGAAAGGCGATCGTCGATGCGGCTGCGCGCCAGGTCCAGCGCGTGCAGAAACGCCTCGATATTGACGGCCAGCTGATGACCATGGCGCGCGAATTTCTTGCCATGGAAGAGCCTGACGCCCTGATGGCCCTCGACAAGACGTGCCATTCGTCAAAACCTGCGAGTGCGCGGCTGTCGGCATTCCTGCTCATTGACGCCGCGCTCGGCTGAGCCGGCGCTTCCCCCTCAAACGGAGGCTATCATGCGACGTTTTCTGACCCTCGCCCTCATGACGATGATGATGCCTGTCTTTGCCTGGGCGCAATCGGCGATGCTGTACCGCTCACCGACATGCGGGTGCTGCCTTGGCCACGCCGATTATCTGCGAGAGCAGGGATTTGAGGTCGAGGTGGTCGAGCTTGAAACCGAAGCCCTCGCCTATCTGAAAGCCGAGCAGACCATTCCCCGCAAGCAGCAGGGCTGCCACACGATCATGATTGAAGGCTATGTTGTCGAAGGCCATGTGCCTGTGGATGCGATCAACAAGCTTCTGGCGGAACGCCCCGACATCAAGGGCATCGCCCTGCCCGGTATGCCCATGGGCTCGCCAGGCATGGGCGGCGAGAAAACCGCGCCTTTCGCAGTCATGGTGATCGGTGAGGATGACGAGGTCTTCGCTGTCATCTAAAGTGCCGGGATGGCTGCCCGCGCTCCGCAAAACGCCTTTGACCGCTTCCAGGCCGCCAGATCCGGCAGCTCACTTGAATCAGAGATCGCGCAGGAAACCGCTGCCGCGCTTGGCCGGTCAGGCCGTGCCTTGCGCAAGGCGCTCGAGGCGCTGAACACGCCCGCGTCCGGCGATGAGCGCGAAACCCTTTTGCTGAACGCGGCCGAAAAAGCCCAGGGCTATTTTATCCAGCGCGAGATGATGGGCATCCGGGATCACAGGGAAATTATTCGCGAATACGCGATTCCAAAAGCCGTGCTTGTCCGGATCGGGATATATCGCTCACGATCATGAATCGCAGGCAATAATCCGCCTCTTCTTCGTCATTTCCACGCCAAGTCAACGGTGTTGCCACCGGCATTACAACGCTCGCTTCCACGGACACCCTGTTCAACGACCTCATCAACAAACAAGAGGAATCGTTGACATGACTTTTATTTCCAAAATTAGCCCGAGCGGATGTTTCAACCTGATGGCAGGGGCCGTCGTTGCCGGCGCCTTGAGCTGCAGCCTGGTCTCTACAGCAGAAGCTGCTCCGGCCAGCACCCAGCAAGAGGTGGATTTTTCCTTCTATCGGACTGCGCCCGTGACACAGACCTACAAGGATTTTGAACGCACGGCCCGCCGCGCCTGCCAGAGCGACTCTACCATGGCAAAGCTCACGCGCCTTCGCCTGGACGAACGCAAATGCGCTGCTGACCTGCTGGACCGCGCAGTGGAAAAAGCGGGCATCCCTGCCCTGATCACGTACCACGCCGACCAGGCCGCACCAGCGCCCCGGACGACCATCTCTTCGTCCAGATAGACACTGATGTCGGTCACTTGGGGGCCTTGCCACGCTCGCAAGGCCCCACCTTTTTCCTTCGGAAGCCCCCTCGGCCCAACGCGCCTGCGTGTGGGATTTTCTGGCTTGGGGCAAAAGCGGGACATGCGCTATAAGACGGCTCGCCTCTTCTATTTCGCAGACAATAGGTCCGGCCCAGAAAATGCTTGCCATTCACGCCTTCGGACCTCTTCGGGTAACGCTCGACGGCAAGCAGTTACCGCTCCCAGCGTCCAAAAAAACCCGCGCCCTGCTCGGCTTTCTGGCCCTCACCCACAATCTACAGCGGCGCGAACGGCTCTGCGAACTCTTCTGGGAGATCCCGGACGATCCGAGAGGCGCCCTTCGCTGGTCGCTCAGCAAGCTGCGCCCGGTCGTCAATTCAGACGAGACCACACGCCTCTTTGCCGACCGCGAACGCGTGCAGCTGCACCTCGACGATCTGACAGTGGATTTTCTCGACGTGAGGGCGATTGCCAATGGAAATGAGGCAAGTGTCGACGCGCTCGAGGCCGCATGGGAGACCTCCCAGCCCACCCTCATGG